>JAOUOC010000178.1 GCA_029880585.1 Gammaproteobacteria bacterium | reverse complement strand
CCAGAATACAGGAAGACATATCAGCAATTAACGCCCCATTTGTTTGAGGCATATGATTAAATTTGATCCCTTCAATAGTTTCATTTGGCGTGTAATGTGTGTAAACCGGTTTTTCACATCGATCCCATGTTTCAGGCTCTTTGAGAGTTCTAAGACCAGAAACATCATTGATTTGCAAAGCTTTTACATGATGTATATTGCCAAATCTGACGGCTTCATTGTAAGCCATATCAGACCATATCCCATTGGTTATATATTCCGCCTGTGCGCCTGAACTTAACAAACTCATCGGGATGTTGGAAAATTGATGTGATGCACCGCCATGCAAAAAAAGCACTGCGTGGCTTTCACCGATATTAAGCAGTTTTCTCAGATTTCTCTCGGCTCGGTCAGCACAATCCTGATACATTTGTGTGCGATGGCTTATTTCCATCACAGAAATACCCGTACCATTCCAGTCAAGTAACTCCGCCTGGGCTCTTTGCATTACTTTTTGAGGAAGTGCAGCAGGTCCTGCACAAAAATTATAGGTCACTTCATTATCTCTCTTTTAAAGATTCTCATGATAGAGACAAATCATTAATCTTTTGTATCACCTGCATTATCATTTGATTTTTCCGAATCAGAACTTAATTCGGTATCTTCATCAATATCTGTCTCAAGCTCGTCAATTCTTTGCAATCCTACAAGGGTTTCATCTTCTTGTAATCTGATCAAACGAACACCTTGAGTATTTCTGCCCATTGTTCTGATTTCATCGACTCGGGTTCTTACCAGAGTTCCGCCTTTACTGATCAACATAATTTCATCGCCATCCTTGACTCGAACTGCACTGATGGCCTTACCATTTCTTTCGCTTAAAGTAATGGAAATCACGCCCTGACCACCACGACCTCTTAATGGATGCTCATCCATTTCGGTTCTTTTACCATATCCATTTTCTGTGACTGTCAGTATCTGGCTATCAGAGTCTGCTCGCACCAGCGCTATAACCTTTTGGTCAATACCTATACGCATTCCTCTGACACCTCTGGCAGTTCTTCCCATTTGTCTGACATTATTTTCATCAAACCTTATGACTTTTCCGGCATCACTAAACAACATCAATTGGTCTTCACCATCTGTAATGACAGTCCCTATCAATTGATCACCATCATCGAGTTTTAATGCAATAATGCCATTTGATCTGGGTCTGGAGAATTGCTCCAGAGAGGTTTTCTTGACTGTACCTTGCTCTGTTGCCATGAATACATACTTATCTTCTGCATAATCTCTTACCTGCAAAATGGAAGTGATTTTTTCATCTTCAGCAAGGGGTAAAATATTAACAATCGGTTTACCGCGAGAACCACGGCTAGCCAATGGTAATTCAAAAGTTCTTAGCCAATATACCTTACCGGTACTGGAGAAACAGAGAATAGTAGCATGGGTAGAAACTACCAATAATGTTTGAATAAAGTCTTCATCTTTCATTTTGGTAGCAGACTTACCTCTGCCACCTCTTCTTTGTGCTTCATAGGATGATAAAGGCTGATACTTGACATAACCTTCATGGGACAATGTAACTACAACGTCTTCCTCAGGAATGAGATCTTCAATCAAAAGATCTGCTGAACTGTTAGTAATTTCAGTTCTTCTGTCATCACCAAAATTTTCCTGAATTTGTAACAATTCTTCACGAATAACTTCCATTAGCTTTTCAGTGCTTGCAAGAATAGATAACAACTCACTGATCAAGGCTATCAAGCTTTTAAAATCATTAATTATTTTTTCGTGTTCCAGCCCTGTCAGCTTATGCAACCTTAAATCCAGTATCGCTTGTGCCTGTTCAGGTGACAGAAAGTACTGACCATCTTTTAATCCATATTGTTCTTCCAGCGTTTCTGGGCGACAAGCCTCTGCACCTGCAGCTTCGAGCATTCCTGTTACCTGAGCAGCATCCCAACCTCTGCCCATTAACTGTTGTTTTGCATCAGCAGGCGTTGAAGCTTTCTTGATTAACTCAATGATTTCATCAATATTGGCCAATGCTATGGCAAGACCTTCAAGAACATGTGCTTTTTCTCTGGCTTTTCTCAGTTCGAAAATAGTTCTACGTGTTACGACTTCTTTTCTGTGACGGATGAAAGCATCCAGCATTTCTTTGAGCGTAAAGAGTTTTGGCTGACCATTTTCAAGGGCAACCATGTTAATACCGAATACTGTTTGCATTTGAGATTGAGAGTAAAGGTTATTCATGATGACATCAGAGTTTTCACCACGTCTTAACTCAATCACCATGCGCATACCATCTTTGTCAGACTCATCTCTGAGTCCAGTGATACCATCTATTTTCTTTTCCTTGACCAACTCGGCAATTTTTTCAATCAACCTTGCTTTATTAACCTGATAAGGTAGCTCTGTGACAACAATTTGCTCCTTGCCATTTTTTTCATCAGTTTCTATATGATGGCGAGCTCTGACATAAATTCGTCCTTTACCAGTGGTATAAGCCTGAATAATACCTGCCCTGCCATTGATCATGCCTTGAGTCGGAAAATCTGGTCCGGGAATCATTTCCATCAGTTCATTGACATCAAGCTCGGGGTTATCCATCAATGCCAGACAGGCATTAATTACCTCATTTAAATTATGAGGAGGAATGTTGGTCGCCATTCCAACAGCAATACCGGCAGAACCATTAACAAGCAAATTTGGTACACGGGTTGGCAATACAATTGGCTCTCTTTCACTACCATCATAGTTTTCTGCCCAATCAACGGTTTCCTTATCAAGATCGGACAATAACTCATGCGCAAGCTTGGCCATTCGAACTTCTGTATAACGCATTGCCGCAGGAGAATCGCCATCTACAGAACCAAAGTTTCCTTGCCCATCAACTAACATGTAACGCAAAGAAAATGGCTGAGCCATACGAACAATAGTGTCATAAACTGCAGTATCACCATGTGGATGGTATTTACCAATTACGTCACCCACAACCCTTGCAGATTTTTTATAGGGTTTATTGAAATCGTTGCCCAGTTCATTCATCGCGTAAAGGACACGTCTGTGAACAGGCTTAAGACCATCTCTCACATCTGGTAACGCTCTGCCAACTATGACACTCATAGCGTAATCCAGATAGGAAACTTTTAATTCATCTTCAATATTGATTGGTAGAACTTCTTTAGCAAAATCACCCATAAAAAGGTATCATCCCTTACTAGTTTCAGCCATTTTTCATGATGTTTTAAAGCTCATATATTAATGAGCCGAAATCGCAACATCAAAAGTGGTTTTAATGGTTAAAAATCAAACAATTATGTCGCAGCATTTTAACATAAAAAGCCTTCAAAGTACGCTAAAATTTTGCAATTTAAAGCCCATTTAAATAAAAAATCAGTGAAAATCTCAAATACACCCGTTTAGACAAAATAAATGATTAATAACGGCGTTTGTCCGATTAAAACTGCCTGCAAATTCAATAGCAGCGAATAAAAAACTGATTAAATAAAGAAATAATCGAGGAATAACTTTTTAGCCTAACAGAAAAGCGCTAAAATGTACTTCATTAAAACACATTTACTGAAAACCGAGAGATTTTTTTCATGCAAGATTCAAATACAGGACAGATTTTGGCAGCAGATTGGGTAATCCCCATGACTGAAGATAACCAATGGATGGATAATAATGCTGTCGTTATCCTGAATGATGAAATTGTCGATTTACTGAATACTCAGGAAGCTAAAAACAAATATCCGGATTACGATGTCATTGATTTGCCCGGCCATGTAATCATGCCAGGTTTTGTCAACTCTCATTGTCATGCTGCCATGAACCTGTTACGAGGCTTCTCCGATGATCTGCCTCTTAAACAGTGGCTGGAAGATGCTATATGGCCTGCCGAAGGTAAATTTGTCAGCAATGAATTTGTCTATGAAGGCACTCAACTCGCCATAGCAGAGCTGATACGCTCTGGAACTACATGCTTCCAGGATATGTACTTTATGCCAAAACACGCTGCAAATGCAGCCGTTGAAGCGGGTATCAGAGCCGTAATCGGATTTTCAGTGATGGAGTTTCCTACCAGTTGGGCAAAGGACTCTCAGGAATATATCGATAAAGGCATGGCTGTCTTTCACGATTACAACCACCCGCTAATAGATTTTAATTTTGCCCCTCATGCGCCATATACAGTTGCAAAAGAAACTTTCGAGAAACTGGTTTTACTGTCTGAAGAACACAACATGTCCATTCAGGTACATGTTCACGAAACTGACTTTGAAGTTGAATCTTTTGAAAAAGAACATGGTGTTCGACCAATCACTCGCTTAAAAGAAATTGGTCTTTTAACACCAAAATTAAATGCTGTTCACATGACACAGCTTAACGATCAGGAGATTCAATGGTTTGCTGAAGCCGGTTCGCATGTAATCCATTGTCCCCAGTCTAATATGAAATTGGCCAGTGGCATCTGCCCTACTCAAAAATTGATTGAAGCAGGTGTCAATGTTGCTATTGGAACCGATGGCGCAGCCAGCAATAATGATCTTGATATGTTAGATGAAACCAAAAGCGCAGCACTGGTTGCCAAACTGGATGAATTAAATCCAACCGCAATGAATGCCTATCAGGCGCTCTATGCTGCTACCATGGGAGGAGCCAAAGCGCTTGGTAAGGGCGATAAGATTGGTTCTATTACAAAAGGAAAACTGGCTGATTTGATTGCCATCGATTTAAACAGAATTGAAACTCAACCGTTATACAACCCGATATCCCAGATTGTCTATGCAGCGTCCCGTGATCAAATTACTCACCTTTGGGTTAACGGTAAAATGTTGATGAAAAACCGTGAATTATTAACCATAGACAGCAATAAAATTATGCAACAGACATTAATATGGCGTGATAAAATTGCGGCTATTAAAGTCTGATAAGTTTTTGTAACTGATTACTAAAATACGAGCAAGATAATGAAAGAAAACATAAATGTAGATCAATCCGAGATTCAAAAATTCGCCGAGCTGGCTTCACGATGGTGGGATAGCGAGAGTGAGTTTAAACCTTTACATGAAATTAACCCGTTAAGATTGAACTACATTGAAAAAAAATCAGATGGTCTTGCTGGCAAAAAAATTCTGGATGTTGGTTGTGGTGGTGGCATTCTGTCTGAATCAATGGCTGTAAAAGGCGCAGATGTAACCGGAATCGATATGGGCGAAGCACCTTTGTCAGTAGCAAGATTACATCAACTGGAAACCGGATGCGAAGTTGATTACCAGCAAATAACAGTTGAGGAAATGGCAAAAAAACACCCTGCCTCATTTGATATAGTTACCTGCATGGAGATGATGGAGCATGTTCCTGATCCCGGTTCTGTAATTTCGGCTTGCGCCAGGCTCGTTAAGCCTGATGGTCACGTA
>JAOUOC010000177.1 GCA_029880585.1 Gammaproteobacteria bacterium | reverse complement strand
CTGTTTCACCTATGGCAATAACCTTGCTGTGCTTCGCTGTTGAAACGAGTTTATCAACATCTATTTCTTCGCCTTTTGAATATAAGGGATGAATACCAATAGAGGCATAAACATCTTCATAACTGTCGGCAATTTCAAGAACTAGTTGATGATTGGAACTGTTAATAGAAATGCATAAGAATTCTTCAACACCGTTTAATCGTGCGGCATCAAGGGCTTTGGATAGACTTCCATCGAAGATATCGAGCTCAAGGCGATCAAGATGACAATGACTATCAACTAACATGAGATTTTCTTATAGATTTGTATTGTTTGAGTGAGATAATGTAATGGCTTTAATTTACATAGTATGTGTAATTCTTTCTGACTCCAGTGTTCCGGCCAAATGTGTTTCGATTTTGCCTCTGGTCACACCTTTGTCCTGACTACTAAACTGAACGCCAATTCCCTTGGCTTTATTGCCGTGCGCACCTTTAGGTGTGATCCACACAATTTTGCCGGCAACAGGCAATCTTTCTTTATCATCCATCAGGGATAAAAGCATAAATACTTCATCATTTAGCTGATATTCCTTATTGGTGGGAATAAATAAACCGCCATTTTTAACAAAGGGCATATAAGCAGAATAAAGCACACTTTTGTCTTTCAAAGTGAGTTGTAAGATACCGTGTTTTGATGAACCTGGACCTGCCATTTTGCTTTATCTCTCTATACAGTGATGAAATTATGATTAAAATTGCACACAAGTATTGTAAAAATATATGAATTTATATAAAAGCTCAAGGTTAATTTGCTGAAATGACCTGAAAGAATGCCATTATTGTGAATGAATTCTTCTACCCGCTTCATACCACGGGATCAAAATAGCTTGTAATTGCGCGTGAGCATTCAAATTACTGCCGGCCAACTGGCCGCGTTGATACTGAATTAATTTATCATACAGATTAAAAGATAATACTTTAGGAATTCTCTGATAAGATGTTTGAGCTTTGCTTTTCAGCTTACCTGCTACCATGAGATAGAAATAATCAGACAGATTTAACCAAACTGATTCTGCTCCATGATCTGATAACGCCATTTCGAGTGCCTGCTTGGGATTCAATTGATTCAAAAGCACCTGATCAAACAAATCAAACAGCTGAGATTTACGACTCTCACCCTGATTTTCAAGATAATCCAATGCTGCAAACGGAACCTGATGACATCTTTCAAGCGCATCAATAACATGATTTCTATCGTGGTTGTAATTTGTTGCCAACCAATCAGCAACAGATTCAGAATCAATATAAGGTCGCATAATCTGACATCGACTTCTAATAGTCGGTGCAACCTGATGAAGATTGTCAGATAACAAAATTAAAAGTGTATTTTCACCTGGTTCTTCAAGGGTTTTAAGTAACGCATTAAATCCTGATGCTTTCAACGCTGAAACTGGTGATAAAATGGCAATTCTCCAACCATTAAAATGCGATTTTTCATTTAACTTATCTGACAAATGGCGAATTTGATCAACCGCAATATTTTGTTTGCTTTTACCTTTATCGTCAATCAATGGGGATATTGGATAATAATCAGGATGAGTTTGCGCCTTAAATAATTCACAGGACTTACAATGACCGCAAGCTTGTTTGAATTTTTCTGGCTTGCCACGATTGTCCTGACATAACAAAGATTGGGACAACAAGCTGGCAAAGTCGAATTTTCCACTACCGCGAGGCGCAACCAACAAAACAGCATGCGGCATTCTGTCACTCTGAAGTGATTGAGCTATCTGTTCCCAATTTTGTTCGTACCAGGGATAACAGGAAGTCATCAGATGTATTTCTCCAGAATACTTTTGATATTTTTCTGCACGATTCCAATAGAGGGTTCAGCATCAACCACGTAAATTCTGTCTGGTTCATCATTAGCTCTTTGCATATAAGCAGTTCTGATGCGTTCAAAGAAATCGATTTTTTCACTTTCAATTCTGTCAGGAGAACTTCTTTTGCGTGCTCTTTTCATGGCAATTTCAACAGGCATATCCAATAAAATCGTCAAATCAGTCTTAAAATCACCAAAACACCACTGCTCAATAGTTCTAATCTCTTCAAAAGAGATCCCTCTGCCGCCGCCCTGATAGGCATATGAAGCATCTACATATCTATCACATATTACCCATTTACCTGCATCAAGTGCCGGTTTTATCACCTGATTAACGTGTTGACATCTGGCTGCAAACATCATTAATAATTCTGTTTTATTCTCAACAGTTTCTTCACGATTGGTTAAAAGCAACTTGCGCAAATCTTCTGCCAAAGGTGTACCGCCGGGCTCTCGGGTTAACCAGGTTTGAATACCTTTACTTTCAAGATACTCTTTTACAAAAGACATACATGTTGATTTGCCAACACCTTCTGTCCCCTCAAGCGTTATAAATTTTCCTTTAGATGACTTCATTAAAACGACTACTTGTTGTTATTTAATTGGCTAAAGTTTTATAGTTTACTGCAAAGCTGATCTTTGATCGACCAATGATTATAAATTTCAGATAAATCATAAATAGGTTTCAAAAAAGTCTGAAATATTTTTCTCATATGTCTTGTTTGCAAATCGATAAAAGTCTTGATGAGCCGCACCTGAAACTTTCCAAAATTGCTTTGTTGAATTTATCTTTTCATACATTTCTTCAGACTCGAAAATTTTGGTATGCTGGTCTTCTTCACCCGCAATCACATAAACCGGACAGTTAATTAGCGACATTCGAGATAAAGGTGAAATCGTTTCAATATCAAACCCTAATCGAGGTTTGAGTTGACTGGTTAGTAGTGGCGAAAGACGTCGACCAAATTCTCCAAGTCTGATTTCAATACGATTTTTCACCGCTTCTTCAAGAGTAGAAAAGACAGCTTCAATGACCAGTGCATCGGCTTTGTGTATGACATCACCTAACAGCGTTGCAGCACCACCGAGGGATACTCCAATAACGCCAATTTTCTTATTTGTTATCTGTGATTCAAGAAAATTGAAAGCACCTTCAGCATCTTTGGACTCAAGATATCCAAATGTAATATTGTCACCAGAACTTTCTCCATGCCCTTGAAAATCAAACAGTAATACCGTGTAGCCAAGGTTATTAAGAAATATGGCTCTATCAACCATCTGCAAACGATTGGAGCGCACGCCATGCATCAATAAAACGCCAGCTTTATCTGCATGACCTTGAATCAACCAGCCAGATAAATCCTTTCCTGTTTTGCTTTTAAAGGTGACAGACTTGCCGTTAGCTTTTAGTTCGACTGGAATATCGCCAATATCAACCTGATTGGGTGCGCAAAGCAAATATCCAACAACATACAATATCAACACACAAAGTATTGAACTAAATAAAAGAAATAGAGAAGTCCTTTTCTTATTAATAATCATTGATTAATTAAACTATTCTTTTATACCGGCCAAATCCATAATAAAGGCATATTGCTTGGCTCTATCCAGAAAACGCTTGTATCGGCCAGATTTACCGCCATGCCCTGCTTCCATATCCGTATCCAGTAATAACAGATTGTTGTCTGTTTTCATCGCACGTAATTTGGCTACCCACTTTGCAGGCTCCCAATATTGAACTTGCGAATCATGTAAACCGGTTGTCACCAGCATGTTTGGATAATTCTGAGCCTTGATTTGATCGTATGGCGAATAGGACAGCATATATTCGTAATAATCCTTCTGGTTTGGATTGCCCCACTCATCATACTCACCAGTTGTCAGTGGAATTGACTCATCCAGCATGGTTGTCATTACATCAACAAAGGGAACTGCGGAAAGAATACCATGATAGAGTTCAGGTGAAAGGTTGATAACAGCTCCCATCAAAAGACCACCTGCACTACCACCCTGAGCATAAATTCTTGCAGGATCACCATATTTCAAATCAATAAGCGCTTTGGTGCTATCAATAAAGTCGGTAAAGGTGTTCATTTTGTTAAACTTTTTACCATCTTCATACCACTGGCGACCTAACATTTTACTGCCCCTGATATGAGAAATGGCGTAAACAAAACCACGATCCAGCAGGCTTAATACTGAAATATTGAAACTCGGATCTCTTGTAAATCCATAAGAACCATAACCATAATTCAGCAACGGATTAGTACCGTCTTGCTTAAATTTATCTTTTCGGTAAACAATGGAAACCGGTATTTCTTTGCCATCTCTGGCTTTTACCATAATACGTTTACTTTCATAATTATTGCGATCAAAGTCACCGAGCACCTTGTCAGCCTTTAACAATTTGCTGCTTTGATCTTCTGTACTGTATTCATAGACCGAATCAGGCGTTGTTAGACTACTGTAGTTATATCTGATCTGTGTTGATGCGGGATCAGGGTTATTTCCGATAGAAACATTGAATGCCTGTTCGTCAAAATGAATTTGTTGAATGATTTTTCCTTCGTAATTACGTACCCTGATTTGCTCAATTCCTTGAGTTCTTTCATTGGAAACGAAATAATTATCAAACAATTCGATACCTTGCAACAAAGTATCATCTTGATGGGCAACTATCTCCTGCCAATGCTCTTTGCTACCTATTTTGTCTTCTGCAACTTTTAAAATTCTTTCATTAAGCGCATCGAGATCAGTTTGAATAATAAAATAGCCATTGATGTGATCGGTAAAATAACGATGGTCTTTTTCTCTTGGCAAAAAGACTTTTGCCTCTGAATCAGGCTTGTTTGCATCAATAAAACGCGCTTCACTATTCATGGTTGATGAAATTACAATGCCTATAAACTGTTCTGATCTGGTTTTATAAATACCGGTGTAAAAAGTATTATCTTTTTCTTCGTAAACCATCACATCTGTTTTTGGATCTGAACCTAACACATGACGATAGACCTGATATGGCAGCAATGTTTGCGGATCCTTCTTTACATAAAAAAAAGTTTTATTGTCATTGGCCCAAACAATTTGTCCCGAAGTGTTTTCAATTACATCAGGATAAAAACTGCCATCGGAAAGATTTTTAACTCGTATTTGATACTGACGACGACTCACTGTGTCTTCAGCAATGGCTGCCAGATTCTGATCAGGGCTAATAGAAAGTGAAGCAAGACTGTAATATTCATGACCTTCTGCTCTTTCATTCTGATCGAGCAAAACTTCTTCCATAGCGGTCATTTTTTCTTTTTTTCTAAGATGAATACGGTAATCCTTACCTGCAACGTATTTTGACCAATACCAATATCCCTTATTAAAAACCGGAACACTTTCCTCATTCGGTTCAAGTCTTTCAGTCATCTCTTCATATAGTTTTTGCTGCAAGGCTTCTGTATGAGCCATTGAAGCCTTTGTATAGCTATTTTCAGCGTTAAGATAATCTAATACATCCTTGTTTGTACGCGTATCATCTCTCAACCAATAATAGGTATCGTTGCGTTTATGACCATGTTTTGACATAAAATGGTCAA
>JAOUOC010000176.1 GCA_029880585.1 Gammaproteobacteria bacterium | reverse complement strand
GAACTATCTGGATTCAAAAAATATTTTCCAACAATAACTGTCATATTGATTGCATTAGTCAAAGTATAACAACTTCTATGCAAATCTCATACTTAAATCATTGAAAATCAAAGGGCGCATAGTTTAACCCAAATTAAAAATTAGTCAAAAAGATTGCTCAATAAATGGGCATTTTTTTGCTTTTGGGTTTCGGTTTTTTGTCTTTCCGCCAAAAGGATCGATTTTAAATCGGCCATTGCTATTTCAAAATCATCATTGATGACCAAATAATCATATTCTGCGTAATGAGACATTTCATTTTGCGCTTCATTCATTCGTGATTGAATGGTAGATTCATCATCCTGACCTCTGGATTGTAATCTTTGCAATAACGCCTCTTTTGATGGCGGTAAAATAAAAATTGAACGGGTTTCTTGCAGTTTTTGAGAAACCTGACGCGCTCCTTGCCAATCAATCTCCAGAATCACATCATTGCCTTCTGCCAGTTGTTTTTCCAACTGACTTAAACTGGTTCCGTAAAAATTACCAAACACTTGGGCATTTTCAAGAAAATCACCCTGCTGAACCATTGCTTCAAAAGTTGTCATATCAACAAAGTGATAATCAACACCATCTACTTCCGCCTCTCTTTTAATACGAGTAGTATGGGAAACTGATGTTACTACGCCAGGCAGATCTTCAATCAATCGCTTCAATAAACTGGTTTTTCCCGCTCCTGAAGGCGCAGAAACCACATATAAATTTCCTTTAGGCGAGGATGTTTTTGTCATTGTTCACTCAAAAATTTTTTACACTGGATTTGTTTGATCACATGATATATCAATATTCTGAATTATACCCAAGTCTGGCTCAAAAGTTATAGTTATAAATCCACTAAGATTCAAGTGATTGCCTGAACTTCTCTTGATAAATTTGTAGTAAGCTATCTTACACGAACTTTTTCATTAATCCTGAAGTCGTACAGAAAAGCGATATACATTGTGCCAATAGGCATTATCCAAATTTGAAATCATCACCCCTTTACTGGTTGAGGCATGCAAAAATTCAGAATTGCCCAGCGAAATCCCGACATGCTGCACCTTGTAACTGGTTTGAAAGAAAACCAGATCGCCTGCTTGTAATTGGGATTTGGGGATTCTTTTCCCTATATTGGCTTGTTGTCGTGTTGTTCTCGGTAAGAATTTAGCAAACTGATTTTTAAATGTGATTTGTACAAATCCAGAGCAATCAACGCCTCGCTTGCTTAATCCACCGTACTTGTATGGCGTTCCTTTCCACTGTGAATATTGAGATAGCAGCTTTTGTCTAGCGGTGGAAGTATTGGTTGTTGGCTGTTTCGCTTTTTGCCTATTAGAACTTTGCGATCCATTTTTAAGCTTTTGTAAAAGTGTTGAGGAATAATCAGGCGGAAAATTGGATGTTCTTTGCTGATTGGCTGCACATCCCGTCAGATTAATGACAAAAAACAAATAAAGCAAAATTTTCATAATTCCTCCTTTTGATACAAAGTCAGATTATAGAATAGTTTGCTGAAAATGAATGAAAGATGAATTTATCGTTAATAACAGACTTATCACTCAATATTCTGTATTTGTTCCCGCATTTGTTCAATCAGCACTTTTAACTCAACAGAGGCTGAAGTTGTTTGACTGTTGATTGATTTTGATCCCAGCGTGTTAGCTTCGCGATTTAATTCCTGCATCAAAAAATCCAGTCTTCTACCTATTGCGCCACCTTTGTCAACCAGTCTGCCTACTTCCTTAATGTGCGCATCCAATCTGTCCAGCTCTTCAATCACATCCACTTTTTGAGCCAATAAAACCATTTCCTGCTCGAAGCGCTGTTCATCAAAATCAAGCTGCACCTCTTCAAAGCGCGTCATAAGTTTTTCTCTTTGCCACTGAATAATTTTTGGCATTTCCTCTCTGACTTGCTTGGTCTGACTTTCCATTTCAGCCAGCTTATCAACAATAATCTGCTTGAGACTTTCCCCTTCTCTTTCACGCATCCTGATCAAATCGTCAATTGCACTCTTCAGACATTGAGTGAGTTCAATTTCAGCCTGTTCAATATCAAGTTCACGGGTTTTTATCACGCCTGGCCAACTCAAAAACCGCATCAGATCAGGTTTTTGTTCAACTTCGGTCATTTGTTGAAGTGACTGGTGGGAAGAAACCAGCAGTTTAACCAGATTTTCATTAATGGAAATATCATCCCCACCTGTTTCAGTTGTATCCAGTTTGATAGTGCAATCTACCTTGCCCCGCTGCAATTGTTTTCTCAGAATATCTCTCAATTTAAATTCAAGATAACGAAATGTTTCTGGCAAGCGGAAATTGGTTTCCAGATAACGGCTGTTAACCGAACGTAATTCCAGTGTCAGATTTCCCCAATCGCTTTCCAATGTTTGCCGTGCAAAGGCTGTCATGCTTCGGATCATAGTAGTTCCACCAAATTTGATATTCCATTGTAAAATAACCTTCTTCTGCTGAATGATTATAGCTTGAGGTCATTTAAATTCGCTCTGATCATATCAAATCCTGCCAGTTTTGGTTAAAATTAATTCTTTAATTGAGAAATGAGATCACAATATGAGACCTAGCGGTAGAACTTCCAATCAAATTCGCCCCATTCAAATCACTCGACAATTTACCAGTCATGCTGAAGGCTCGGTTTTAATTGAGATTGGAAATACACGAGTTTTGTGTACTGCCTCTGTTGATAATTCTGTTCCCCGTTTTTTAAAGGGAAAAAATCAGGGCTGGTTAACTGCTGAATATGGCATGTTGCCTCGTTCGACTCACACGCGTTCAAATCGTGAAGCGGCTTCGGGTAAACAAAGCGGCCGTACTCAGGAAATTCAACGTCTGATTGGTCGATCTTTAAGGGCAGCGCTGGATCTGGAATTACTTGGCGAACACACAATTACCATTGATTGTGATGTACTTCAGGCAGATGGCGGCACCAGAACGGCTTCAATAACTGGCGCCTGTATTGCTCTCGCTGATGCTATTAACTATATGCTGAAAAACAGGATGATCACCACCAACCCTCTCAAACATATGGTAGCTGCTGTATCAGTTGGTTTGTATGAAGGAGAGGCTGTTGCAGATCTGGACTATGATGAAGATTCCAATGCAGAAACTGATATGAATGTTGTGATGGATGAAAATAAGAATTTTATAGAAATTCAGGGAACTGCCGAAGGAGAGAACTTTAGTCAGGAACAATTAATTCAAATGATTGCATTGGCAAGGGAAGGGATCAGCGAACTGCTGGATGCTCAAAAATCAGCACTAAATTAATCCATGACTCAGGAAGATTGATTTTGATATTTATTGATACGAGAGAATAAACTGTTAAATTTCACGGGCTTTGTTAAATACTCATCAAAGCCTTTCTCTATTCCATTTTGCACGTCTTCTGCCATTGCATTGGCGCTAACCGCAAAAATATGTCCATAGAGTTTGCTCTCACTTTTCTGAATGACTTCCAGCACATCAAAGCCCGTCATATCATTCAAACTAATATCCATCAAAATAAAGTCAAAATAACTTTCCTTGATCATTTCAATAGCCTTTTTACCTTCCGCAACACGCTGGTAATCAATTTGCGGAAAACGTTGCATAGCCTTTGCCATCACTATGGCATTGACTTCATTATCTTCTACATAAAGAATACGACATGCTCTTATGGCAATACTTCCCAACTCAATATTCAGGTCTTCTTTATCACTGGTTTCTTGCTCAGGAATATTAACTGGCAGCGTAATCCGAAAACTGGTTCCGTAATTAAGTTTACTGTCAACTTCAATTTGACCACCCATCATATCGATCAATACTTTTGTAATACTTAAGCCAATACCGTACCCCTCAATATGACTGTTGTCATTATCTGCACGATTAAACAATCTGAATATGGCCTCAATTTTTTCTGACGGAATACCCTCACCTGTGTCAATAACTTCAAATGTCACCGTTTTCTTTTTACCTTGATGAGCCAGCTTAATGGTTAATTCACCATGATGCTTGTTATATTTTATAGCGTTTGATAACAGGTTAATGATCACCTGTTTGAGCCGAAGCATATCATTAATCACTTCAATTTCTTTTTCAGGCACCTGCAAGTTCAGTTTAATGTTTTTTGACTTAATAGATGACTGTAACATTGGCAAGGTTTGATCAAGCAGCTGTTTCAGTTTTATTTTGTCCTGTTTCAACTTTATACGATTTATTTCAATCATTGACATGTCCATAATGTCATTCAACAACAACACCAGATGTTGGGAAGCCATATATATTTCATTGGCAATACCTTTAACTTCTTCTTCCTGATTTTCGCTTGAAGCTAATATTTGACTAAATCCGGATATCGCATTAAGCGGGGTTCTCAACTCATGACTCATGGCAGATAAAAAAACAGATTTTGCCTTGTTAGCCTTTTCTGCCATGATTCTCTTTTCCAGATGAATATTTTCAGCCTCGAAAGAAATTCTTAGTCTTCTTTCAGCTGATTCCTGAGCACGCATTAGCGAAAACAATTCAGATGGAACATAAGGTGAAATATTAACAGGCTCTGATACATCACCAGCCAATGAGAGTCTTTGTGTTCTTTTCAATAACCACTTGATAGGACCATTAATATGGTAAGAAAGATATGCTGCCAGAGAACCAACAAACAAAATGGCAGCCAATACAATCAGAGCAAAATCCTGATAAACATCTCTGGCATACTCATTATAATTGCCCACTCGGTAAATTGATCGTATTGCCCAACGATTTTTTAAAATATGTCCTTCAGAGATTATCGGCTCATTGATATACACCGTACTGTTAAAACCCAGAAAACTTAAATTGGCCGATTCATGCCAATCTATGGTCTGAAACACCTCTACCTCATTTTCAAGGGTGGTATATATCACTCTATTTTTGTTATCTGTTATCAAAATATCACGATTTAAAACATCTAAACCCTCACCTTTCAAATCAATATATCGATGCATATTTTTTAGAAATAGGGAGCCTTCCAGTATTCCTGTGACCTTTCTGCTTTTATGATCATAAATGGGGGCACTGATGGCGATAATTGGCGCAACTTCAAAACCTCTCCCCATAAATGCGTCCGATATATAATGTCGCCCCATTATTGCCTGCTTAAAATATTCCCTGTCAGCAACGCTCATCCCAACAATCGTTTTTTCATAGGCTGGACTTGAAGCTGTAATAATGCCCTGCCGGTCAGTAATGATCATGGTATTAAATTCGGCATTATCAGCATGCAATTTGCGTAATTGAAGGCTGGAGAATTCCTGTTGTAAACGAGTCAGGCTCAAAATTTCAGCCTGTTTTTCTATAACAAATGCATTGGATTCAATAAAATACTCAATCTCTCTGGCAATATCTTTAGTGTCATTTTTTAATGTCGATTTAACATTCAACAGATAATTGTCTAACTGGCTTTTGGCACTGAACAATGCGGCAAACATAATAGGTAGCGTCATAGCCA
>JAOUOC010000175.1 GCA_029880585.1 Gammaproteobacteria bacterium | reverse complement strand
GACAAAACTGAGAATGCTGCCTTTATTAAACAGAAAAAGAAAAGTCATATAGTAGGAAGCAAAAACAAGCACAACGACAAGCAAATAGTAAATGCCAAGCACTCTAATAAAATCAATCCATAATTTAATACTGAACATTCGTGACATTTCGGTCTCAAGGGACAACACCATTAAGCACGCTGGTAAAATCACAATCACAAATGGCATCAAGGTATTGACCAACGCCTCTGGCAATAGCATTCCGGCTATATAAAGACAAAACGAAAAAATTAAAATACGCGTGGCTGGTGTGTTGATAAACGGATGCATTAACTGCATATTAATTCTGATATCCGGCTGATCCAGCAATACTGATGTTCTCAATATTTCATGGCAGTAATTCATAAACCCCAGCAACATCACATAGGTAATTGGTAGGGCAAATAGCCAGAGCGGCGCTCCGCGTGTCATCACATAAGCATATTGTATTAGCGTTGTGCCGCATAATATAAAAAAGCTGAAGGTCAACAACGCAACAAGTGCGTCAACCTTGAACATGTATAGCAAACTTTGTTTGAGGATCTTTAGAAAGTTAATGGTGAACTCCTTGTCTTATTATTTATGTAGTAACTTTTTTATGGGGTTATTTTAACCACAAATATCAGAAAATGAACAGATTGATTTTGTATGATACTGCCATTTTATTTTTTCATATTTAATTTTCAGTTTGAACTGAATAAAAATAATGATAGGCTCTGCCATTGTCAAATGACATAAAAAAATTAATAACTACAACAGGAGTAAATAATGAAAAATATTATAATTCTTATTTCACTGGCTCTATCAGCTTGTGCATCGCCGTTCAAACCAATTACAGAAGTTGATCTGAAGGCTGTTGATGGTGTAAATGTAATATCTTCAATTCCTCAAAGTAACATTGAAAGAAAGTATATTCTTTCAAATGGTGGTGCTAATGCTGGCGCCCAATACGGATTTTTCGGCTCACTTGTTGGTGCTATCATAGATTCCAGTGTTAATGAGGATATTGTTAAAGAAGCGAATCTAGATGTTGAGTTAATTATAAAAGCTCTTGCGGACTATAAAGCCAATGAAGTTATTGAATCAGCATTAAAAGATAAAATAGATCAAACAAGTCTTTTCAAAATATCAGGTTTTCAATCCTCGTTAACTGATAAAGAGAAATCTTCTGGTTTTAATAATTTGCTACTAATTGCTACAACCTACAAATTATCTCAAGATATGACTTATCTTGAAATTAGAAGTGAATACACCCTATCAGGTATTAAAATAAACTCTAAAAATAACAAGCCGCAAAAGCAACAACTATACAAAAATGTCGTTACTTATAATTCATCACAAATAAACGAAACAAACAAAGAAAAACTCAAGTCCGCATGGTCTGAAAACAATGCTAAACTTTTGCGTGAAAAAATTGCTGAAGGTGCAAATCAAGTAGCACAAATGATTTTATTAGACCTAAATGGACATGGATTGGCTAAACCAGAGCCTGGCAATAAAGTTGCAAAACATATTATCTCTGAAAATGAAGCAGGGCGATTAATATACAGAATGCAAAATGGAGAACTAATATCGGAACCAACAAAAATATAAGTTTTAAGATAATTTCCCAGCATGTAGCCTTGATGGAGTATACGTAATCAAGAAAAACATCGATTAGCATCGAGGCTACAGTTTGTCCCAATCATCATGGTTTCTGGTCTAACAGTATATCCACGATGGTCGAGATGACAGCTCTTAGGGCGGATAAGCTAGGTGTCATCCGCCAAACATATAGATAAAGAAGTAATTGCCTGTCGGAGACTGCCACGCTGCGCTCGCAGTGACATGTATTTTTAATGGATTCTAGCCCAGCCCAGGCTTCCCTCTCTTGCTTCGCAATTCACCTTGTTCGCCAGAATGACGTTAGGAGACCTCTCCACTACGGTCGAGGTGACAGATTATGGGAGATTGCCGCGTCACAAGCTCCTCACAAAGACACCCTTCGACAGGCTCTGGGAGCGGTTTTACTCGCTACTCGAAACTCGCAACCCATTACCCGCCTTGCTTCAGTATGACTAAATCTACTGCTATTAAAATTTCTATCACTTAATAACTTTGATTTTTAATCTATCTTGAACAACGTAACCACCTGAGGGCCAGTCGTAATAAACACGAATTTCATAATCGCCTTCTGGTACACCATTAAACGAGTGGCTCCCGGATTTTTTTCCATAAGGATAAAAATAATCACCATAAGTATCATCCGGTAAATCAGCTTTAACAAAGGCTATCCAGTCTCCTTGACTTCCAGGCATATCAACATAGTCAACTTTAAAAGCTACACCTGCTTTTGGTGTAGGTGTTTCCACGACAAGATGTTTACTTTTATTTGATAAATTTTTAATATTATTTTCTACAGGCGTGCTTTTATCATTTTCTTTTTTTTCTTCACCCATAACTTCTGAGACTATCGCCTTACCTAATTCTCTTCCTGTTTGATAAACCGGATCTTTTGATTTTTTATCGTCATTAACTACATCTCTCGCATTCACTTTTGATTTAGCAACAAGGGAATCATCACGCCATTTAAACTGATAACACCGCTCAAAGAACTTTTTTACCGACTCCCCTTTTCGACGTTCAAACTTTTTACTTTTATCTCCAAAAGTTACACCTATCGATTCAATTTTATCTAATCTGGATAATGAAAGTGGCAAACTTTTAATTGGATTTCCTTCAAGATTAAGATGCTGCATATTAACCAGATCACCCATACTGTTTGGCAAGGTTTTCAATTGATTGTTGCTTAAATTTAACATAAACGCTTTGTTTAACTGAACAATCGAATCAGGTAAAACCGACAACCTGTTATTGTATAGGCTGAAAGTACGTAAACTGTTTAAAGAACCAATACAGTTTGGCAATGAATCAATTTTATTATCACTTAGCTTTAGACTTTCAAGATTGCCTAACTTGCAAATACCGGAAGGAAGTGATTTTAGCTTATTGTCTGTTATCTCCAGAGTTTCCAGATTGCTTAACGAAGATATTTCATTCGGAATATTATTAATATCATTACCAGACAATGATAAAGATTCTAAATTTGATAAAGACGAAACTGTCTTGGGGAGTTCTTTAAACTTGTTATAACTCAAAGACAAATACTCTAATGAGTTTAAGCCACCCTTAAAATCAGGTAAGGCTGTCAGCTTGTTTTTGCTCAAATTTAAGCGTTCCAATTTTTTTAATTGAATAACAGATGCAGGAAACTGCGTAATATTATTATCTCTAAGAACAAGCTCTTCCAGTTTTGATAGTCGCTTGATTAATTCAGGGATACTCTGAATATTATTACTTTCCAGATCCAGTTTTTCCAAATTGGATAGCGATAATATCTCTTGTGGAAATTCGTCAAAATTATTTTTTTTAAGCTTCAATTCTTTTATGCTGGAAATCTTTGCAAGGTTTTTTGGTAACGCATTCAGTTCTTGCCCACTCAAATCTAGCATATATAGATTTTTGCCACTAAAATTGACGCGTTTTGCATGCTTGATTATAAAATCAGCAGTCTCTTTATCTTTTATATGTTTTTGAACCTTTTTTACGTCAGCTCCTTTTAATTCAGCATAAGAGTAATGAGAAAAAGTTGAAATCAATATTATTAATATTAAGGTTTTTAGTATATTTAACATATGGTCCCTCTTTTTTTTGTTTTAAATGAACAACATCATATTATTTATATGATGATTCTTCATTCTAAAACATCTTATATTGCGATACAAGAATGCTCTAAGGTTTGGACGCATTGCTGGGCACATTCAACAGGCTAAGGGAACGGTTTTACTCGAAACCCGCAACCCGTTCCTCACACATTAAAAAAGGCAGGTAACGTTAGTTAACCCGCCCTTGTCTCTATGAGGAATGAGTATGGAAAATCAAACCAAATGATTTGCCCTCTCCCTAACCCTCTCCCGTACATTTTTCAAATGAGGGAGAGGGAACTTTTCGCTCCCCGCTCCTCGAATCTCGCTCCCTGAACTTATCTTGCTCTTCGAATCAAGCTCCTGACTTGTCAGCAATATACTCATCTACCAACATTTCAAGTACATCCAAAGGCACACGACCATTTTTCAGTACCACATCATGGTATTCACGAATATCAAACTTTTCACCAAGTTGCTCACGAGCCTTTTCTCGCAATTCGACAAGTTTCAACATACCGATTTTGTACGCTGTTGCCTGACTTGGCATAACAATATGTCTTTCAACCATTTTCACCGCATCAGCTTCAGCGTTAGGTGTATTGTTTACATAGAATGCAATACCCTGTTCTCTTGTCCATTTTTTGGTGTGAATACCCGTATCAACTACCAGACGGCAAGCGCGCCACAATTCCATAGACAAACGACCAAAGTCAGAATAAGGGTCTTGATACATACCAATTTCTTTTGGCAGTAATTCTGAATATAATCCCCAACCTTCAGAATGAGCAGTGTAACGAGCAAACTTTCTGAACATAGGCACATTGGTTAATTCCTGATTGATGGCAATTTGCATGTGATGTCCAGGAATACCTTCATGATAAGCCAATGCTGCCATTTGATATTTTGGCATAGATTCCATCCGATACAGATTAGCATAGTAATAACCAGGACGTGTTCCGTCAGTTGATGGCATTTGATAAAAGGCTTTTCCTGCTGATTTTTCACGGAAAGCTTCTACTCTTTTCACCACAACATCTGCTTTAGGCTTGATTAAAAACAACTCATCCAGACGGGTTTTCATATCTTCAATCAAGGCAGTTGCTTCTGTCAGGTATGCTTCTCTGCCTTCCTCAGTGTTTGGATAGTAGAACTGAGGATCATTACGCATAAAATCAAAGAATGCCTGTAAATCACCTTCAAAATTAACCTTCTTCATAATTTCACGCATTTCATTATGAATACGCTCAACTTCTTTTAAACCGAGCTCATGAATTTGATCAGCTGTCATGTCAGTCGTGGTAGTTCTTTTTAAAGCGTCATTAAAAAATGCTTCACCATCCGGAAATTTCCAAGCACCATCTCTGGTATCCGCTTTTTTCTCCAGTTCAGTTGCATACTGAATAAATGATTCATAGGCAGGTTTTAAATGTGATTTGAGCGCAGCTTCTGCATCTCCGATCAGCTTATCTTTTTCCAACTGGTCAATTTCCAACTTACCAATTTTCTTTCTAAAATCGCTCATTATCGGACTGTCATCACCTTCGGTAAATGGCATACCCGAAATAATATTTTGCGAAGATTCCAGCACATAAGGGAAAACAAATTTAGGTGCAATAATACCTTTCTCAGCGCGGATATTAAGCTGCTCTATCAGTTGCTCAAGTAGTTTTTTACTGCCCTTGATTCGAGTAATGTAGGCTTTAGCATCTTCAATGCTAGTTATACGATGCTGGTTAATCAAAAAAGTAGGGATGTTGGAATGTACACCACGCATCTGGTTAATCGGATAATTGTGATGACGCCATTTAAAATAATCTATGTCCTGCTGTAGATTTTTT
>JAOUOC010000174.1 GCA_029880585.1 Gammaproteobacteria bacterium | reverse complement strand
ACCAGCAAGAGTTCTTCTATAGTTATTTGATTGACTAAATCGGGATTTAACAGTCTTTGAATATTCAGATTGTTGATATTCAGATCAGCACTATTGACCGCTTCTTTTTGTTCATCACTTAAAAGAGATCCGGAATCATTATTGAACAGGTCATGGTTACCAGGGTTGGTTTTGTCTGAAGTCATATTAATTACTACAAAATTGTGTCAAATTTCATACGTGATTTTACCATTTAAAACCTGTTAAAGGCTAAAACTGAAAGGCTATTTTATCTTGGCCAGATGTTGTTTTAATCTTTCCAGTTGATGCTTGTGTGTTTGCTCTGTATAGGCACTCTTTGATTCATCCAGAATTCTGCCGCCCAATACCGATCGGATACTACGGATAACTTCAACCATCTTTTCATAGGATTTAATCGGATCTTTTGGCCCTGGCACACACATAAAAAAAGCAATGGCCGGTGTTGAGAAGTTATCAATATCTCGCAAGTCAAAAGTACCAGGAGAAATTGCGTTTGCAACACTAAAATCCGGCTCTGGTTTGAAAAGTTCTGTAGTGTTACCGGGTTCAAAATAATGAAAAATTTCCATCTTGCCATACTGCAAATTTTGCAGCAGCATTTGCGACATAATAGATTTCCCGACAAATGGCTTGTCGTCATCTGCCTTCAAAATCAGCGACAACACCATATCAGGGTCTGGTAACGAATGAGGTTGGTCAGACTCTGCTTCCTTATGCGAACTGCCATTCGGCTCATCAACGCTAAAACGCCTGACATTGCCGACACCATTAATATCAAATCCATGAGTATCAAGCTTATCTGCTGATTTTCGAACATTATCAAGAAAGACTTCATTACGCTTTTTAGTCTTTTCTTTACGTCTAAAATCAAAAATAATAAAGCCAATAACCATCAGGCCAAGTAAAATAATCGCAATCCTGATTTGCCAATCCATTTTCACCCTTCCTTTTTCTTATTGATTGATTAACTGAACTGCCTCATCAATATCTACAGAAACCATTCTGGATGCGCCAGGTTCCTGCATTGTAACACCTGCAAGTGCAGAAGCCATTTCCATAGATACCTTATTATGTGTAATATAAATAAACTGAATTGTATCAGACATTTCTTTAACCAGTCGACAAAACCGTCCGACGTTGGCATCATCCAGAGGTGCATCCACCTCATCAAGCATGCAAAATGGTGCCGGGTTTAATCTAAATATAGAGAAGACCAAAGACAGAGCGGTCAGTGCTTTTTCTCCACCCGACAACAAATGAATAGTACTGTTTCTTTTACCTGGCGGCCTTGCCATAACTGTTACACCTGTATCCAGTAAATCATCCCCAGTCATCTCAAGATAAGCATGACCACCACCAAACACTTTAGGAAACAGTTCTTTCATTCCGTTATTAACCTGATCAAAGGTTTCCTTAAAACGCGTTCTGGTTTCTTTATCTATCTTTCTGATCGCATTTTCAAGAGTATTTAAAGATTCCTCAAGATCTTCAAATTGTGCGTCCAGATAAACTTTTCGTTCAGATTGTTGTTCATACTCTTCAATTGCTGCCAGATTAATTGCTCCTAATCTTTGTATTCTGGCTATAATGTTTTCAATTTCAGCTTCCCATCTTTCTTCATTGGCTGATTCATCAAGTGTTGCAAAAATCTCTTCAACTGATTTTTCTTTATTCGAGATATTGTCAATCTGGTTTTTCAAAAAAACTGCATTTTCAGAACTTTTAATTCGCAGCCTTTCTAACTCACTTCTTACGCTCTGACTCATTTGCTCTGCATCATGACGCTGTTTTTCGTATTGCCGGATTTCTCTATCCGCTACTTCAAGAGATTCTCTTGCTTTGGCAAGTTCCTGCTCTGATGCCAACCGCTTCTCAAGTGCTGTTTCAAGCTCATGTTGCAGCTCATCATCAGGTGACTCCGCCAGTTTCAGATTGTCCTCCAACTGAGATTTTCTGGCTTGTAATTCTGCCAACTGCTGTTGAATTCTTTCACGATGTAGCTTTACAGAACTGATTTCTGATTTATGTTGACTCACTTCAAGCTCTAACTGATGCGCTTTATCTTTAACAGAATGCGTTTGTCTTCTTGCTTCTTCAAGACTTAATCGTTTTGTATCTTTTTGTTCCAGCAACAAGGACTTGCGACTCATATCCTCTGCCATGGCATCAACCATTTTTTCCAATAACTGGCGGCTTTGAGAAAGCATCTTTTCATCATTTTCCATTTGATTTTTCAGGTCAGACTTTTCCTTTATCAATGCATCTTTGCGCTGACTCATTTGCTCCAGTTTTGCCTGCTGACCACCAACTTGCGCTCTTAATTCAGTATATTCACGATTTTTACTACTAAGTATACTTTGTTGTCCTTCCCATTGTTTTTCAAGGGAAGTCAGTTTCTCTCTCTCATCCAGCTCTTGATTAGAGAGTTCTTCCACTTCATTTTCAAGTGTGTGCAATTCGCTTTCCAGTGTCTTGATTTCGGCTTCCCGCTGTAAAATATTGCTTTCGTCCGCGGCACTTCTGGCAAACCTGACCCAATTTTTGCCTAACCAAAGTCCATCCTGCGTGATAACAGAAAACTCGTCGTCAAGTTCTTTGGCCATAGTCAGTGCTTCCTGACTGTTTTTGGCGGTTTTAACTTTGCCTAACAAATGACTAACCGAACTGCTATTACTGACCATACTTGCCAGCGTACCATCAGAACTTAATGGACTACTGTCATTCTGGTCATTCATCAGGATCAGGGAACCAGATGCCAAATTTTCCAATTCATTTACCAGAGATGATGACTTGTCAGTAACAATGGCTTCGAGAAAATCCCCCAGCACCATCTCTGTTGCCATTTCCCAACCGCTCTCAACAGATATATTTTGTGCCAGGCGGTTATTTTTATCCAAATGTTGTCTGGTTATCCAGCTTTCAACATCAGAGTTTTCAGCTCCCAGAGCAGCTTTTTGCATCGCACTTAAAGAAATAAAACGAGACTGAACCTGCTGCATTTCATTTCTGCGTTGATCATGCTTTTGCTGAATTTGCTGCCTTTTGTCACGTGACGCTCCAATTTGCTCACGCAAGTTATCTGTCTGTTGATTTATTTGTTCTACTTCAAGTTCAACTTCGCGTAATTTTTCAGAAGCTTCTATCATTCCTTGTTCGGCAGGCTGTTTTAGTAACTCATCCAGTTCTTTTTGATTTTTATCAATCCTTTCAGCAAGCTTTTCAATTACTTTTTCATAATGCTGAATTCTGGTTCGCTCAACTTCTACCTTTTGACTGTTTTCGGCACTTCCCTGATTAAAGGCATCCCATTCACTTTCCCATTTGGCCATGTCCTGTTCAACTTCCGCCAAATGAGCTAATGATTGCTCAACTCGCTCTTGTCTTATTGCCATTTCCGGTGATTTCGTTGCCAGTGCTGATTCAGCTTCGTGCAGAATTGCCTTGTCCTGTATATCCTGCTCCTGAAGTTGCTGAAAGGCAAAACTGGCTTGTTCTACATCTTCGCGCAGTTGGCCACGTCTTTCTTTCTTATGTGTTAGATTTTGTTCCAGTCTGGCAATATCAGCACCAATACCGTAATAGAGCCCCTGAGCATGATTAAACGTCTCTGTCAGTTCAATATGTTTATCCCTGACTTGTTCAATTTGGTTATCAATGTTTCGCTGATCAGCAATACGCGCTTCAAGATCAACTTCCATTTTACCAATCTGACCTTTAAGCTCAATGCTCCCTTCTTCAAATTGATGCCAACGAATTGCCGCCAATTCATCTTTCAATTGTCTTTCTTTTTGCTTGAATTCTTTATATTTAACTGCTGATTTTGCCTGTCTATCCAGATGAGCCAGCTGCTTTTTTAACTCTTCACGAATGTCGGTCAATCTCTCCATATTTTCACGGGTATGACGAATTCGATTTTCAGTTTCCCTTCTTCTCTCCTTATACTTTGAAATACCCGCCGCTTCTTCCAGAAACACCCTTAATTCCTGAGGTTTTGATTCGATCAATCTCGAGATCATTCCTTGCTCAATGATAGCGTAACTTCTTGCTCCCAAGCCGGTTCCCAAAAAGATGTCGGTAATATCCTTTCGTCTGCAACGTGTACCATTAAGATAGTAATTTGCTATTCCATCACGAGTGACACTTCTTCTTACAGAAATTTCATTATAATTGGCATACTCACCTTTTATAGTGCCATCTGAATTATCAAAAACCAGTTCGATACTGGCCTGTCCAACCGGTTTACGTGTTGAAGAACCATTAAAAATAACATCAGTCATTGAGTCTCCGCGCAAATTTTTCGCAGAAGACTCTCCCATGACCCATCTCACAGCATCAATCAAATTAGACTTGCCACAACCATTTGGCCCAACAATTGCGGTCAGATTATCTGGAAAAGGGACGCTGGTAGGGTCAACAAATGATTTAAATCCAGCCAGTTTGATTTGTTTTAATCGCATTCTTTGAGTTCTTAATTAATATTTGTGCCCTGAAGGCAAATAATTATCACTGTTTTAATTGACCGTCTATTCTAAATTATTTCGACCATAAAACACATAGCAAAAAGCACTTTAGCCATGATTTTTGCGGTATTAATTTTGTTTAACGCCTGACCTGATTTCTCATTTAGGAGGTTTTATGTCTTAATGCAAGGCTGGAGAACCAACTATCACATAAACTAGTCATCAACCAGTTTCAAATGATCAATGTTGGGTTTGGGATGAGACTCTGGTGCTTTTTCCGGTAAAATCCTTTCGCCAGCATTAGCCAGACTCAAGCTGCTGGTATCAACCTCTCTTTCTTCCACTTTTTTAGTTGGAACCAGTTGTACACCAGCCTGGGCAAGACTTGGTTCACCCTCAAAATCAAAAGTATGAAGCTGTCTATCATCATCAAATGGACTGTGAAGGTCAACAGAACTCTTTGTAACTTCAGGTTGAACGCTTTGAGTTTCAGCAGAAACAGGGGCAGGAATAGAGGCCGGAGTCGGTTCAACTTCTGCATCAGGTTCCGGTTCTGACATAACCGAAGATGTAAATGCCTGCTCAATATCTTCTTCTGAATCTGATTCTGGTTCAGTAGGCAATAATTCACCAAAGTCTCTGACTGAATCACTTTCCTGAGTAAAAGGCGCGAAATCTTCAGCTTCATCATTTAGCTCTGATGCTGCAAAATTAATTTCCTCTACATCTGACTCATCAACTAGAGCGCTCTCTGAACTTGCGTAATCAATTTCTTCTACTTCATCAGTATCAAAACTGATCTCCTCAGGTTCAGCTACAGCATAAGCACTGTCATCCATCACATCAATTTCTGCATCTTCCGCCAAATCAGAAATATCAATCACATCATCTTCTTCATCGACACTGATATTTTCAGCTTCAGTATCAGCTGTATCATCAGAATCTGAAACATTAAAATCAAGTGCACCATAATCTGTATTTTGACTGGCAGTTACAGTTGTTGATTCAACAACTTCAGCTTCTGACTTTTCTTCAACCGCAGGGATGTTCTCTACAGTAAAAGCAATGCCATCTGAACTTTCTGCCGCTGGTTGTGGCGCTGATGCTGGTGTATTGTCTTCGCTCTCAGCTGATTCGTTCTCTTCATCGATACCAAATTTAGCCTTACCAGAATA
>JAOUOC010000173.1 GCA_029880585.1 Gammaproteobacteria bacterium | reverse complement strand
ATATGAAAGAAGATCCGGGTTATCAAAGATTTTTTGCCTACATTTCACTTTTCACCTTCGCCATGTTAACGCTGGTTATGTCCAATAACTTCCTGCAACTGTTCTTTGGTTGGGAAGCTGTAGGGTTGGTTTCTTATTTATTGATTGGATTCTGGTATAAAAAGCCCACGGCCATTTTTGCAAATCTTAAGGCCTTTTTGGTGAACCGTGTTGGCGATTTCGGATTCTTGCTAGGTATTGCGGCAGTTTATATGGTCTTTGGTACTCTTGATTATGCACCTGTTTTTTCTCAGATTGCCAACGGTTATCAGGATTTGCAAATTCCTGTGACAGAAGAGATAGCATGGTCTGCAACGACTTTTATGTGTATTGGGTTATTTATTGGTGCTATGGGTAAATCAGCTCAGGTTCCATTGCATGTCTGGTTGCCAGACTCTATGGAAGGTCCAACACCGATTTCGGCTTTGATTCATGCTGCAACCATGGTTACTGCCGGTGTGTTTATGGTCGCCAGAATGTCGCCATTGTTTGAACAATCAGAAATCGCATTGAATGTTATTTTGACCATTGGTGCAACAACGGCTTTATTTATGGGCTTTTTAGGTGTCATCCAAAATGACATCAAACGGGTTGTCGCCTACTCCACATTATCTCAGTTAGGTTACATGGTGGTTGCACTTGGAGCATCAGCCTATTCTGTTGCTATCTTCCATCTGGGAACACATGCCTTCTTTAAAGCGCTATTATTCCTGGCAGCTGGTTCAGTAATTATCGCCATGCACCATGAACAGGATATTCGAAAAATGGGTAATCTGAGAAAGTATATGCCCATTACCTATATTACCAGTTTAATTGGCTCTCTCGCATTGATTGGAACGCCTTTCTTTTCAGGGTTTTATTCCAAAGAAGCAATCATTTTAGCTGCAGAGCGTTCACAATTAATGATGGCTGACTATGCTTATTATGCGGTTTTGATTGGCGTGTTTTTCACGGCCTTGTATTCCTTCAGAATGTTTTTTCTGGTTTTCCATACGGAAGAAAGGATGGATGAACATACCCGTTCACATTTAAAAGAAACACCAATTGTCGTTTGGGGTCCTTTGGTGCTTTTGGCTATTCCATCGGTGATCATCAGCTGGTTTGTTGCACCTGAGATTATGTCAGGTGAATATTTTGGTTCCGCTATTGTTGTTAGTGCCAGTCATGACGTAGTCACTAGTATGGCTGAAGATTATCAAAATGTCTGGAGTCTTGGATTACATGCCTTTGCTACACTGCCATTTTATCTGGCGCTTGCCGGTGTGGGAGTAGCGTATGTCTTTACAGTATTGAAACCAGAGTGGAGAGCCTCTTTAGCCGATAGATTGAAATTGGTGAACAAAATTTTGAGTAACAATTATTATTTCGACAAATTTTATATTAATTACATAACCGCGGGGACTGTCGGGTTAGGTAGAAAATGCTGGCAGTGGATTGATGCTGGTGTAATTGATGGTTGGATGGTAAATGGAAGTGCAAAAATGGTAGCGGCCATATCAGGTCAGGTGAGAAAAGTGCAAAGTGGATATTTATATCATTATGTACTGGTAATGGTTGTTGGTTTGTTAGCGTTTCTTGGCTGGATGTATTACAGGGCTTTGGCTAACGTATAGGGTAAGTTTTACAAAGGTTTATTGTTGATAATGATAGAAAAATTACCAATCTTGAGTTTACTTGTCTGGTTGCCAGTATTTGGTGCGTTGGTGATCATTTTTGGTTCAGGACAAAAACACAAAACTATTAGTCATTGGTTAGCTTTGTTAACAGCTGCAGCAACCTTTTTGTTGAGTTTATACGCACTTTCAGCATTTGATTACAGTCGATATTATATTCAGTTTATAGAAGATAAAAGCTGGATTGAGTCGCTAAATATTCGTTATTCCCTGGGGGTTGACGGCTTCTCCTTGCCTCTGATTGTATTGACATCACTTATGACATTGATTGTCATTATTGCCAGCTGGCGTAATTTGAGTTTGAGAATATCACACTATTTTGCTGCATTTTTGATGATGTGCGGTTTGATGAATGGCGTGTTTGCTGCGACTGACTCAATTCTCTTCTATGTATTCTGGGAAGCTATGTTAGTGCCAATGTTTATTATCATCGGTGTCTGGGGTGGCGCAAACAGAATTTATGCCACAATGAAGTTCTTCATTTATACCTTCTTTGGCTCGGTATTCTTATTAATTGCACTGATATATTTGGGCATAAAAGCAGATAGCTTCAACATATTTGAATGGCATCAAATGCCCATTGATCTGGAAACTCAAAAAATACTGTTCTGGGGATTTTTGGTTGCATTTGCGGTAAAGGTACCGATGTGGCCTGTCCATACATGGTTACCCGATGCACACGTTCAGGCACCAACTGGTGGTTCAGTTATTCTGGCCGCGATTATGTTGAAAATGGGAACATACGGCTTTATTCGCTTTATGTTGCCAATTCTACCTGATGCGTCAATTGATTATGCAAATATGATGATAGTGCTTTCATTAATTGCTGTAGGTTATATCGGTCTTGTTGCTCTGGCACAAAAAGACATGAAAAAACTGATTGCATACTCATCAATTGCACACATGGGCTTTGTTACATTAGGTTTGTTTATCAGTTTTGCATTGATTGCGGACAATCATTATGAAGCTGCTGTAATGGGAATTCAGGGCGGTTTGGTCCAGATGATTTCTCATGGCTTCATCTCAGGCGCATTGTTCCTCTGTATCGGGGTGTTGTACGACAGAATGCACTCCAGAGAAATTGCTGATTACGGTGGTGTAATTAACAGAATGCCCAAATTTGCCATGTTCTTTATGATATTTGCAATGGCTAATTCCGGCTTACCCGGGACTTCCGGTTTTGTTGGTGAGTTTCTGGTTATTATAGCAACACTTAAAGTGAGCTTCTGGATTGCCCTCTTTGCCGGTACAACACTAATACTTGCGGCAGCTTATACCCTATGGATGTATAAGCGAGTTATGTTTGGGGACGTTGCGAATGATAATGTCGCAGCATTAAACGATATAGACAAGAGAGAATATCTTGTACTATTAATTTTGGCTTTAATGGTTCTTTTCTTTGGTTTTTATCCTGCACCATTGCTGGAAATCATGCAGCCAAGTGTTGAGCATCTAATTGATTGCAATCTGGTGTCAAAATTATCACCTGAAGGAATGTGTTCATAATGAATGAAACAATGAATTTTAACTACATTTCATCTGAAATATTTTTATTGATCGCAATCTGCGTGATCTTGATAGTTGATCTGTTTCAAAGAGATAAAGAGCGTAAGCTGACATTTACTTTAACTCAGATGACTTTGATTGGATTATTTATAATAGGTACAGGTTTTCTGGATGTTGAAAGACAAACCGCTTTTGATGGACATTGGATAATAGATCCATTAGCTATACTGCTTAAGCTGTCGATTTATGTGATTACATTTATCGCCTTGTTTTATGCAAAACCGTATATTCAACATAAGAAGTTAATGAGAGGTGAGTATTATCTGCTCACGCTGTTCTCGGTACTTGGCATGATGGTCATGGTATCGGCAAACAGTTTTCTGATGGTTTATTTGGGGCTTGAGTTATTGTCACTATCTTTATACGCACTGGTAGCATTACAACGAGATTCGAAATGGGCATCTGAATCTGCGGTCAAATACTTTGTGATGGGTGGATTGGCATCAGGTTTTATGCTTTACGGTATTTCGCTGATTTATGGTGCAACTGGCAGTATTATCATAGGAAATGTCTCAGATTATTTTGCCAGCAATCCTATTGATTTAGTTGGTAAATTTGGATTGGTCTTTATTGTGATTGGATTGGCCTTTAAATTCGGGGCAGTACCTTTCCACATGTGGTTACCTGATATTTATCATGGTGCACCAAGTTCAGTGACTGCTTACATCGCCAGTGTGCCCAAAATAGCAGCTTTTGGTATGTCTATACGAATTCTTGTAGAAGCTTTCGGTGGTTCCGTTGGAGACTGGTCAACAATGTTGATGATTATCGCTTTGGCGTCGGTAGCATTTGGTAATGTTATTGCAGTTTCACAAAGTAATTTGAAAAGACTGCTCGCTTATTCAGCAATCGCACATATTGGCTACTTTATGTTAGGGCTGCTGGTGGGCACGCCGGAAGGCTATGCTGCTGCCATGTTTTATATTATTGTCTATGCGTTAATGACGCTGGCAGGATTTGGTATTGTTATCTTTATGAGTTCTGATGATCATGAGTGTCAGCAAATATCAGATCTTAGAGGTTTATCACGTTATCACCCATGGTATGGTCTTTTGTTTACGATTATCATGGTTTCAATGGCAGGCATTCCACCTTTCATAGGGTTTTGGCCAAAACTGGAAATTTTCAGACATTTGATCAACGCAAATTATATTTTCGAAGCGATTTTGGCAATTGCTTTTTCAGTAGTAGGTTTATTTTATTATCTCAGAGTCGTTAAAGAGATGTACTTTGCTGAAGCTACAGATGTGCCTTACATTTCAAAGAGTCGAACTTTCAAAATAGCTTTAAGTATTAATTGTTTGTTATTAATTATTTTGGGATTGATGCCTGATAGTTTGTATCAATATTGCTTGACTGCGTTCAATCTTGCTGGCTAAATAGCCTTTATGGAATGGATAAGCCAACTTTTTAATAATTACATAAAGCCTCTCCTTGCAAACGAATATGTTCAGGCATTGTTATGGTTTTTTGCTGCTTTTATATTGGCAAAAGTAGGTCGATACATTATTGAAAGATTGCAAGTACAAAGCGCCAAACGTTTTAAAAGATCACTAGACCATCATTTGTTTGGCGCAATCAAACGCCCTGTCAGTTTAACAATTATATTGCTTGGAATTCATTTAGGCTTGTCCCAGCTGACAATCTTTTTAGCGTTATCTGACATCAAGGCAATTATTAATTCAATTCTTATTAGTATTGCTGTCATCTTCTGGTTACGTTTCTTTGTTAATTTTGCCCGATTCACACTTCTTGAAATGAGTCGTGAGGAAAGTGGCAGCAGAATGGTACAAAAACATACATTACCACTTTTTACCAACATGGTTGTGATCCTGCTGTATGGTGCTGGTGTGTATTTTATATTTGTGGCATGGGATATTAATGTAACTGCCTGGGTAGCATCAGCTGGTATCATTGGTTTGGCATTAAGTTTCGCCGCAAAAGATACACTCGCTAATTTATTTGCAGGTGTCTTTATTCTCGCTGATACCCCCTATAAATTGGGTGATTTTATTGTACTGGATTCTGGTGAACGGGGGATGGTGACGCATATTGGGATCAGAAGTACCAGGATACTCACACGATCAGATGTCGAAATAACCATCCCAAATGCCATCATGGGGAATACCAAGGTAATCAACGAAACAGCTGGGCCAAATACCAAATACAGATTACAGATAAAAGTTGGCGTTGCATACGGAACAGAAATACAACTTGTTAGAGATACACTTTTATCAATAGTTGAAAAAAATGAGTTGATTGAAAAAAATCCGCAACCACAGGTCAGATTGCGAGGCTTTGGAGATTCCAGCCTGAATTTTGAGTTGCTATGCTGGATTTCCGAGCCTGTATTAAGAGGCCGAGCCAGCGATCAAGTTTATGA
>JAOUOC010000172.1 GCA_029880585.1 Gammaproteobacteria bacterium | reverse complement strand
TTGGTGTTTTTTGTCTACAAATGAATAGGTGATCGCTTCCTGATAACCTCTGTCAGCGAGCAATCTGGCTATCTGAGTTTTAAGCAGCTTATTTTCATTCTGGCGGATCATAGCCATTTCACTGACGGGTTTACGACTCGGAACCTTGTCATAGCCATAAATTCTAACCAGCTCTTCAATCAAATCAGCTTCAATACTAATATCAAATCGACAAGAGGGAACAGTGACCAACCATCCAGTATCATTAGTTTCCAGAGACATTCCTAATCTGACAAGTATATCTTCAATCATCTCATCAGAGAGGTCAATTCCCAATAACCTTTTAATACGCGCTTTTCTGAGAGTGATTTGTTTTAATTGGGGAAAGTCTTCTTTGCTGATCTGATCCACTATCGGACCAACGTCACCGCCTACAATATCAACCAGTAATTCAGTAGCTCTTTCCATCGCATCAACACACAGATTGTAATCGACACCTCTTTCAAATCGATGTGATGCATCAGTATGTAATCCATAGCCTCTGGCTTTTCCAGCAATTGCTACAGGCTCCCAATGGGCTACTTCCAACAGCAGGTCTGAAGTGTTTTCGTTAATTCCTGAATACTTGCCACCCATAATACCAGCTATCGACAGGGCTTTTTCTTCATCAGCAACAACCAACGTATCATCATTTAACGAAATTTCCTGTTCATCAAGTAATGTCAGTTTTTCACCTTTGTTTGCATATCGAACAATAATGTCACCTTTAACATTATTCAGATCAAAAGCATGCATTGGATGGCCTAATTCGATCATCACATAATTGGTGACATCAACGACCGGATCTATACTTCTTATATCGCTGGCCAGCAAACGGTTTTTAATCCATTCCGGCGTTTCTGCATTCAAATTAATATTTTTGATGATTCGTGCCACGAATCTTGGATTGGCTTTTGGCGCCTCAAGTCTAACCTCGACCTTATCAGCGATAACTGGTTCGACAGATTTTATTTCTACGGGCTTCACTTCAGTTTGAGTTAACACACCTAATTCAGTCGCGATACCCTTGATACTGAGACAATCACCACGATTTGGTGTTAAATCAATTTCAATCGCATTGTCTTTTAACCCCAGATGCTCAACCAATGCTTGACCAATTTTGGCATCATCAGACAACTCGATAATGCCCGAATGATCATCTGAAAGATTTAATTCTTTACCAGAACACAACATACCATGAGACGCAACGCCTCTCAGCTTTGCTTTCTTGATTTTAAAATCACCGGGTAATACACAACCGATTGTCGCAACAGCGACTTTCAAACCTGCTCTGGCATTAGGCGCACCACAGATAATTTGTTGGTTTTCACCACTACCAATATCAACAAAACAGACCTGTAATTTATCTGCTTCGGGATGTTTTTCAGCCTTTTCAATATGACCTACTACGACACCTTCAAGATCAGCCCCCAAAGCCTCAATGCTATCAACCTCGAGACCAGCCATAGTCAAGGTGCTGACTAACTCATCAGTGGTTAAATCGGGATTCACCCATGTTCTTAGCCAGTTTTCACTAATTTTCATTATTTATTACCAAATACTCTATCTATTTTTAATCGCATGTTATTTCTAATTTTCACACTTAACACTTGTACCAGATATTTCCTTTTTTTCAGACTGGTAACTAAACTTTGGAGATTACCGCGCGTTGCTCGCAATGACAGCGCTTAATTTTCCCTCTCCCTAGCCCTCTCCCAAAGGGCGAGGGAATCTTTTATTTCCAGCTCCCCGCAACTCGAAACTCGAAACTCGAAACTCGAAACTCGAAACTCGAAACTCCTACCTCCTAGCTCCTACCTCCTAGCTCCTACCTCCTAGCTCCTAGCTCCTAGCTCCTAGCTCCTAGCTCCTAGCTCCTAGCTCCTAGCTCCTAGCTCCTAGCTCCTGCAAAGCCTAATTAAACTGCCTTAAGAACCTTAAATCATTTTCAAAGAACAATCTCAGATCATTTACACCGTATCGCAACATAGTCATACGCTCAATCCCTATACCAAAGGCATAACCGGTATATTCTTCACTATCAATTCCTACAGACTCCAACACATTTGGATGCACCATGCCTGAACCCAATATTTCTAACCAGCCAGTATGACTGCAAACGCGACACCCTTTTCCAGAACACATCACACAGGCAATATCAACTTCTGCAGAAGGCTCTGTGAATGGAAAATAGGAAGGTCTGAAACGCACAGCCAGATTATCATCTTCAAAGAAATGTTTTAAAAACTCGTCCAATACGCCTTTTAAATCTGCAAATGATGTCGTTTTATCAACCAGCAAACCTTCTACCTGATGAAACATTGGCGTATGAGTTAAATCAGAATCACAACGATAAACACGACCTGGTGCAATAATTCGTACGGGAGGCTTTTGCCTTTCCATTGTTCTGATTTGCACAGGAGAAGTATGTGTTCTTAATAAATTGCCATCACCAAAATAAAAAGTGTCATGCATCGCTCTGGCTGGATGGTGGCCAGGAATATTTAAGGCTTCAAAATTATGGAAGTCATCTTCTACTTCCGGACCTTCTTCTACAGAAAAACCAATTTGAGAGAAATAATTAACAATTCTTTCTAATGTTCTGTTAACCGGATGAATGCCCCCCAACTGACTTTTTCGGCCAGCCAGAGTGACATCAATTGAATCTGAAGACAATTGGTCTGCAATTGCCGCCTGTTCAAAGGAATTCTTTTTTGCATCAATTCTGGTTTGAATTTCTTTTTTTGCCTGATTGATAGAAGCACCAAACAATGGACGTTGATCCGCAGGTAAACCACCCAGAGATTTTAACTGGCTGGTTAATTCTCCTTTCTTACCCAAATAATCAACTTTTACCTGTTCCAGTTCTGATGATGTTGATGCTTTTTCAACGGCACTTAAAGCTCGTGCCAACAGTTCTTCAATTGCATTAGACATTAATATTGCTCTAAATTGTTTCCCGTAATTTTCCGGTTTTACTCTTAATTAACAACTGAATTCAACAATAGAATTCCGCTTTATCAGCAATAATCCGATAAAAAAAGGAAGGAGCAAAGCCCTTCCTTTCATGACTGCCTGTATTTTTCAAACACCAATACAGATATCTGAAAAATAATCAGTTATTGCTAGGCAAGAGCCGCTTTAGCTTTTTCAACTATTGCTGCAAAAGCAGCTTTATCGAAAACAGCCAGATCGGCCAATATCTTACGGTCAATCTCAATAGAAGCCTTTTTCAGACCATTGATAAATTGACTATAAGAAATACCATTAACACGTGCCTCAGCATTGATACGTTGTATCCACAAAGCGCGGAATTGACGTTTACGCTGACGACGGTCACGATAGGCATATTGAGCCGCTTTTGTCACTGCCTGTTTGGCAACTCTGAATACACGACTACGTGCACCATAATAACCTTTAGCAGCTTTTAATACTTTCTTGTGACGCTTATGGGCGGTCACACCACGTTTTACTCTTGGCATAATCTATTCTCCCATTCTTAAGCGTAAGGCAGTTGACGATTTAACTGTTCAACATCAGAAGCAGCAACCATCTGCATACCTCTCAAGTGACGTTTACGTTTCGTGCTTTTTTTGGTAAGAATGTGGCGACGATGCGATTGAGCATGCTTGAAACCACCCTTGCCAGTTTTTTTAAAGCGCTTGGCTGCGCCTTTGTCAGACTTAATTTTTGGCATTGCTTTTACTCCAATTACCATCTGTAGGCCGTATATACGCTTACAACGTTAATACAGTTAGTTGCCTATCAGTGTTTAACAAAAAGAAGGACTTGCCTTCTCACCAGTCTCGCAAGGTTGCCAAAAACCCGGCTGAGACCAAAGTGCGCACAATCTTCGACTGCTTGCTACTTTTTCTTTTTGGGTGCCAGAACCATCATCATCTGGCGCCCTTCCAGCTTGGGGTGAGATTCTACATCACTTACCTCAGCCAGATCCAATTCTACGCGTTTGAGCAATTCCATACCCAAGTCTCTGTGAGCCATTTCCCTGCCACGAAATCTTACTGTTACTTTGGTTTTATCACCATCTTCCAGAAACTCCTGCAGTTTTCTAACCTTTACATTGTAATCACCAATGTCGGTTCCCGGACGGAATTTAATCTCTTTTACATGAACAATTGTCTGTTTCTTTTTTGCAGCCGCCTTAGCTTTCTTTTGCTCAAAAATGAACTTACCATAGTTCATAATTTTACATACAGGTGGTTCAGCATTGGGTGAAATCTCAACGAGATCAAGACTTTCCGCTTCTGCAGTCTGTATCGCTTCTGCTATAGAAACAACACCAATTGCTTCTCCACTTGAGCCAATTAACCTAACTGTCTGCGCTGTGATCTCCTCGTTGATATTTGCGCGCTGCTCTTTTTGCCCAATTTTTGGCTTTGCTCTCTTAATTGTATAATTCCTCTGTTAGTTAAAAACTTCAAATCATTCATGTCGCGAAACTATTTCGCTATTGTCATTTACTCATTTTTGAGTTGATTCGCATATTCTAGATCAATCTGATGAAATTCAACAAGTTATATCTTTAAAAAGCGGGTTAAATTGGCATTTAATTGCCTAATTTTTAAAATAACCCGAATTAATCCTTGTATAACCCCTTCAAAGCGATATCTTCATTCATTTTTGCAACAAAACCATCCAATGAAAAACTGCCCAAATCTTTTCCGGAGCGAGTTCTGAGAGATAGTGTCGCTGATTCCATTTCCTTGTCGCCCACAACCAAAAGATAGGGTACACGTTGTAAAGTATGCTGGCGAATTTTAAAACCGATTTTTTCGTTTCTCAAATCTGCGTTAACCCGAAAACCCATATCATTCAATTGCTCAACACATTGACTAACATATTCACTTTGTTTATCTGTAATATTCATAATTACAGCCTGAACCGGAGCCAACCAGGGAGGAAATTTTCCAGCATACTCTTCAATCAGGATACCAATAAATCTTTCAAGTGAACCCAAAACAGCACGATGAATCATCACAGGAATTTTTTTACTGCCATCTTCATCCACATATTCAGCACCTAATCTTTCCGGCATTGAGAAGTCTAGTTGAACTGTTCCACATTGCCAAACTCTATCAAGACAATCTCTTAAAGAAAATTCAATTTTAGGTCCATAAAAAGCACCTTCACCCGGCTGTAAATCATAATCAATATTTTTCGATTTTAAAGCCTGAGCCAACGCTTCTTCTGCCTGATCCCAGACTTCATCACTTCCAACACGTTTTTGAGGACGAGTTGAAAGTTTTATTTCAATTTTTTCAAAACCAAAATCAGCATAGACCTGATAAATCATGTCAATTAATTCTGCTACTTCCTGCTGAATTTGAGCTTCTGTACAAAAAACATGCGCATCATCTTGTGTAAAAGCTCTCACGCGCATCAAACCATGAAGCGCACCAGATGGTTCGTTTCGATGACAAGAGCCAAATTCAGCCATCCTCAAAGGTAAATCTCGATAAGATTTAAGACCCTGATTAAAAATTTGTACATGACCAGGACAATTCATTGGTTTAACCGCATAGGTTCTGTTTTCCGATTCAGTGGTAAACATATCATCATGATATTTTTCCCAGTGACCGGATTTCTCCCACAAACTTCTATCCATCATTTGTGGTGCCTTAACTTCCTGATAGTTGTTTTTT
>JAOUOC010000171.1 GCA_029880585.1 Gammaproteobacteria bacterium | reverse complement strand
CAACAGCTTGTGTATACAAACTGGATGTCCATCAGGGCAATATTCTTGAGCAAAAGGATGTTGATAAATTAAGATTTGGATTTACCAAAAATCAGGTAGTTTTTGTGTTGGGTAATTCTGTATTAACAGACAGCTTTTCCAGTAACAAATGGATTTATCTCTATCAGGTCAAAAATGGAGATACAGGTGAAGTAACAGGTAAAAAATTGGTACTTGAATTTGTTAATGACAAGTTGATGAAAGCTTCTGGTGATTTTGAAATTCCAAAAGGCCTGCAGGGTGTCAGTAATAAGCAGCCTGAACCGTCAGAGACAGGAGACGATAATCAGGATCAGGAAAACTAGATCAGAGTATTTCAATATTAAAAGTGAGCAGAACAAAAAGATGGTTTAATCATTTTTTGTTCTGACTTTCGTTGTCCATATGATGTTTGCATTCTGCATGATTCTGAATAAAGAAACTGGTCAGTAATTTTCCTAGTTCCTTGTTTGGTGCCTTTGTCAGCTCAGATAGTTTTATTGCCTTACTGGTAATATTCAGTTGTTTATCATATCGTCGACAATAAACACACATCAGAAGATGTAGCTTTAATTTGAACCATCTAAAACCGGAAATTGGTTTATCAATGTTTTCCGATAACTGCTCTGCAACTTCTCGACAGGTTGGTAGCATTAACATTCTCCGGTCTGCTGAAAATGATCAATAACCTGTAGCATCTTGTCTCTTGCTCGATGCAACAGTACTCTGATATTAGAATGATTAACTTCCAAAATGTTACATAATTCTTCCATTGATAATCCCGAACCATCACGCATTTTTAGAGCGACCTTCTGGTTTTCAGGTAATTGCTGTAGATGTTTATCAAGACAATTTTCTAATTGGCGAGCTGATAACAATTCTTCTGGTGTATCGCCATCCCATTGAGAAACAGGATGTATCCAGTGAGATTTTTGATCAAAGCGAATATCTGCTGTCCAATCATCCTGCATTGCTTCAAGGGAAACCTGTCGGGATTCCTTACGTAATCTTGATTTGGCTTCGTTAACTACAATTCTAAGCAACCAGCTTTTAAATGATGCTCGTCGTTCGAATCTGGGGAGAGCCTTGATAGCAGAAACCCAGGCCTCCTGTATCACCTCATCAGCAATGGAAGAACCAGCTATAGATTGCGCAAGAGAGTACATTAGGGAATAGTGTTGATTAAACACGGCTTTAAAGACTGATTCGTTTCCGGATAGTAGCGCATCGACGAGTTCGTTTTCTGTCAAAGTGACACCCTTGTTTTGTAGTTTTAACCAGAATAATAGTGTGCAAAATTAAGAAATGATCAACAACATTAAACTATCGATCATTTTGCTAATGTTATCACAAGACGATCGTAAATAAACCTGTTATAGGGCAACTGCCCATTTTTCTCCAAAACCGGAAGAGCTTTCACTGATAATGTATTTTCCGTCTGGTGTGAAGCTTACGGCATAAACTATAGCGCCACTGGGTTTGTATTGTTGTCGGGTTTTGACTTTCCATTGTTTGAGCCTTTGACCAGTCTTTACTGACCACAAGCTGAGTTCCCTTCCTGGGGAACCAGTAACAAGATATTGGTTATCTGAAGAAAAATTGGCAGAGCTGATAACATATTCACGTTCTTTTAGTTCAAGTTTTGAAACCTGAGCACCAGACTGCAGATCCCATATAAAGGCATTACCTTTAGTACCCGAAGTAAAACCATATTGACCATCAGTGCTCAATTTAAGATGAGTGACTCTGGTTGTGTGTTCAAACAAATGCTGAGGTTTGCCAGTTTTGCTGTTCCATAATACGGCACGGTAATCGTTACCACCAGTAAAAGCCCACGTCCCATTGGGTGACATATCCACGCGAGCAACCGCTTCAGCTCTGTGTCCGGTGAATTCCAATCTTCTACCGGTGTTCATATCTATATGAATAGCACGGCCATCACCAAGACCAAGCAATACATAACGTCCTTTATTTGAAATGGCTACCGAGCGGATATCTGCAGGTGCTTCCCAGTAGCCGTATGCAAAACCTGAATTGGTATTCCAGATAATAAAAGTGTTTTTATCTGCCGTTATCGCGCGAGAACCATCAGGAGAAAGATTGACATTGGTAATGGAGTTTTCAGGATTGTCATCATGCGTCCATTGGTATTTCATTTGGTTGTTTTCCAGATCCCAATAGGCTGCGCCAAAATTAACAGAAGAAACCAGAGCATGTTTACCGTCTTTTGAGATTGCAGCATCCAAAAGACCGATCGCGGCATGAGGCCAATTTTCCAAAGAAGGCTCAGGCTCCTGACAGCCTTGAATAAAAATCAAAGCTGAAAAAATAAATGTGGTAAAAAATTTACTGTCCATAGATAAATAAGAAAAATTATAAAATTGTTAAACTCAAACTTCTTTTTTGCATTTATAAAGTATAGACTCAGGCTTGTTATTGTGAAAAGATAAATAGCAATTAAATAAATAATTTGTCCGTTTTGAATTTAATGAGGTTTTAGAGTGAAAAAAATACTATTTTTGATGGTGTCCGCTGCGTTGCTAACTGGTTGTAATGAATCTGGCAAAAATGACACACCCCTGTCTGAGGAAGATAAAATTTCTTATGCTCTTGGCGTAAACATGGCTGAAAGCGTTGGCAGGATAGAAACAGATTTAGCTTCAACAGGCGTAAAATTGGAAGTTGTAAAACAGGGTTTTGTTGAAACCCTTGAAAAGAATTCTCGTATGGAGGCTGAAGAAGTAGCTGCGCAATTGCAGATCTTTCAACAAAAAGTCATGTTGGCACAACAAATGAAAGCACAAGAAGCAAGCGAAGCCAAAATAGCTGAAAATGCCGTTTATTTGAAAGATAATTTGGCACAGGGTTTTACGCAAACAGAATCTGGCTTGCAGTACAAGGTTTTGCAAGAAGCTAAAGAAGGTGCAGCCAAGCCTTCGGAAACAGATACAGTTTTGGTTCATTACACAGGTACATTTACCGACGGTTCCAAATTTGATAGTTCTGTCGACCGTGGAGAGCCCTTCAGATTTTCACTTGCTGGCGGTGTTATTCAAGGCTGGTTGGAAGGCGTTAGGTTGATGTCAGTTGGTAGCAAGTACCAATTTGTTATTCCACCAGAATTAGCTTACGGTTTTCAGCCTAGAGGCGGAATTCCAGCCGGATCAATTTTGAAATTTGATGTCGAATTACTTGAAATAGTTGATACATCAAAAGAAGAAGCCGATTCAGTAAATAATGAAAATTAATCAAAGCCCCGAAAGGGGCTTTTTGTTTATAAGACAAATGACAAACTTGAATATGTTGTAAGGAGAAGATGATGAGTGAACAACCTGAATTTAAATCCTTTGAAGAGTTTTGGCCATTTTATCTGGGTGAGCATCGACTGATTATGTGTCGGACGTTGCATTATATCGGGACGGTGATGGCAACCAGTACACTAATATTTTTGATCTGGCAAGGTATGTGGGCCTGGTTACCGATTATTTTGCCACTAGGATATGGGCCTGCCTGGATTGGGCACTTTTTTATTGAAAAAAACAAACCTGCATCATTTAAATATCCTTTATGGTCATTTATAGGCGATTACAAAATGTTTTGGATGGCAATGCGTGGTCAGATCCGCGGTGAATTAAGTCGACTATTTGGAAAGCAGTCAAAACAAGGTAAGAAATAGCAAACTTTATGCGCACCAATTTAGAGCGCATTTTCAATTAAAGGTCGAAATTGGTGCGTTATTGCTCGTGTAAAATGGTTTGATATTAAAACAAACTTCTATTATTTCCAGTTATGCCTCGATTCTCTCTGTTTTTAAAAATTGGCACGCTACTTGCTCTGTATGAATGATTATTAATTTTATCTGTTTTTGATTTAGGGGATCCTGATGAGTGTTAAAAATGTTTTTGACTTAATAAAAGAAAATGAAGTTGTTTTCGTAGATTTACGTTTTACTGATACCATAGGTAAAGAACAGCATATTACATTACCTGTTGGCTGTATTGATGAGGACTTTCTGGAAGAAGGAAAAATGTTTGATGGTTCTTCCATCTCTGGCTGGAAAGGTATCAATGAATCAGACATGGTATTAATGCCTGATACATCAACTGCAGTAATGGATCCCTTCTGTGAAGATTCAACCCTGAATCTTCGTTGTGACATTTTAGAGCCTGCAACTATGCAAGGTTATGACCGAGACCCACGCTCAGTTGCAAAGAGAGCAGAAGCCTATTTGAAATCAACTGGTATTGCGGATGAATGTTTCGTTGGGCCAGAACCAGAATTCTTCCTGTTTGACGATGTACGTTTTAGCATTGATATGAAAGGTGCTTCTTATCAAATTGATTCCAATGAAGCTGCATGGAACTCGGAGCGTCGCTATGAAGATGGCAACATGGGTCACCGTCCGCGCGTAAAAGGCGGTTATTTCCCTGTTCCACCAGTTGATTCATCACAGGACATTCGATCGCAAATGTGTTTGGTGCTGGAAGAAATGGGTGTAAAAACAGAAGCACACCATCATGAAGTGGCAACGTCTAATCAAAATGAAATAGCGACTCGATTTAACACTTTGGTTAAAAGAGCAGATGAAACTCAAATTTTGAAATATGTGATTCATAATGTGGCGCATGCCTATGGTAAAACGGCTACATTTATGCCTAAACCTGTTGTTGGCGATAATGGTAGTGGTATGCATTGCCATCAGTCATTAGCAAAAGATGGCAAGAATATTTTTGCCGGAAACAAATATGGTGGTTTGTCAGAGGAAGCTCTTTACTACATTGGCGGTATAATCAAACATGCCAGAGCATTAAACGCGATAACCAACCCATCAACCAATTCTTATAAAAGATTGGTACCAGGATTTGAAGCGCCTGTTATGTTGGCTTATTCAGCCAAAAATAGAAGTGCTTCTATCAGAATTCCTCATGTACCATCTGAAAAAGGACGTCGTATTGAAGTGCGATTCCCTGATCCAACTGCAAATCCTTATTTGGCATTCGCAGCGATGCTTATGGCAGGATTGGATGGTATTCAAAATAAAATTCATCCTGGTGATGCAATGGATAAAGATTTATATGACTTGCCAGCCGAAGAAGCAGCCAACATTCCAACGGTTGCAAGTTCACTGGAACAAGCTCTGGATGCTTTGAATGAAGATAGAGAATTCCTGACTAAAGGTGGAGTGTTCTCTGATGACTTTATTGATTCATACATTGAATTAAAACGTCAGGATGTACAGTATGTCAACATGACCACTCATCCTGCAGAATTTGATATGTACTACAGTCTGTAACTCAGCAGTATCATTAAGTTGTTAGCCCGGAATTATCCGGGCTTTTTTTTGTCTAATTGAGCATAATTGAGAAAATTAGATTGTAAAAATGTTCAAATTTGCTAACGTATAGATTGATAGGACTTCAGGAAGCGAACAAATGAGATTTACATCATTAATTCTGACAATTGCGTTGATCTTTTCAACCGGTTTGTTGGCAGATAAAAAGGTTTATCGTTGGGTTGATGAGGCGGGAAATGTTCATTTTTCAGATGTTCCTGTGGAAGGCGCAAAGGAAATTACCCTAAAGGGTGTTTCATCAACAAGCAATGATAATGCGCGAACCGGACCATTGGATCTTTCCAAATTACCAAATAAAGGACAACAACCAAAGAATCTCCCAGAGTTAAAGCCAAAGGATAGTAAATTCAATTCTTTTCAGGACAGTGAAAAAAAGGAAGCTGCA
>JAOUOC010000170.1 GCA_029880585.1 Gammaproteobacteria bacterium | reverse complement strand
TTCAAGCAGCTCATCGATTCGGTCAACCCCATTTTCATCTATCGCAGAAAGCGGAATTTTATTTGAATTACACCAACCCAAAAACTCACCTTTTGTTGTTTGTTGATGATTCAGTTCTTCAATATCGGCTCTAAAAGTAATATGCGTTGTCGGCAAACAGTGATGACTAAATCCCACAGAAGCGTCCTGCTGTAATTCCACCCGAATGGGATGGGCGTAAATGGTAACTCGCCCCGCATGATGGTCAAAAATATCCGGCTTACTAAAATATTGTTCCAGCCCCTGAACGGCGACCTCGTGAGATTCACTTTCATTGGCACCACCACATTCAATAGTGACAATGGGCGCATTAAAATCCTGCTCCATCACAGCACCCACGCGCAATCCGGTGTAAATCAGTTTGGCACTAAAAAATGACACAAGATCCAGCACCTTTTCAGATTCGTGGACAGAAACACCAAAGGCCGCACTTTTTCCAGAAGTGTTGTGTAAATCCAGAATCGCTTCCGGCTGAACTGCGTTAATACATTGTTTGATATGTTTGGCCCTTTCAATAACACTTTGATGTTGTCTATAACTTTCTTCAGATTGACTGTCATCGAAAAACCGATTCAAGTCTTCACTATGGGCCAGATAACGGTTGGAAAAAATGGGTCGGGTTTGAGCCGCTTCCGGATTACAAATGATAATCCTTACATTGGTTGCCGGTTTCTTTTTGCTTTTTAGCCATTGATGGCAGGCAATAAAACCTGAAGGTTCATTACCATGAATGAGAGTAGTAACTACTCGGGTTCTTGTTTGATCAGCCCCTTTAATGTCAAAAACCGTTAAACCTTTAAGTTGTTGCAAAAAAGGCAAAGGCATGGAGGCAAATTGATCAATATCTACTTCGCTATAATATTCAATGGCATCAACCAGCTCGCTCATATCTAATTCCGCACACCTTACTCGCTTTTTTAAAACCTTTTATTTCCAGCATCTTTCCCAATCAGCTACTGGCAAACCTTCTATCTGATTTTCCAGATACTTTTGCATTAACCCCATACAGGCATCATCATTGGATAAGTTTTTTCGTAAATGTTTAAGTGTTTGCTTAATCCAGGTCGCACCGTTAATGCCTGTTGATAATCTTTTTTGAATGATATTTAAATATTTGTCTCTTTCTTCCTTTTCAACACCCAATTTGGCCAAACCGTCATAGGCAACCATCAACATATCATCAATCACATTTTTGATAGGTACTTCAACAGGTTTATTTTGGTAGTTTTGTGGCCATAATATGGTGGCTTTTAAACCATTCTTGGCAGCTCGATAAAAGTTATATTCAGCAAACCGAAAAGGAATACGCGCAACATATTCATCAATTTTTTCCTGTAATCCAACCGCCATACCAATAGAAAAAGCAGCATTTGCAGCCATATCAATAGGCGTTGGCCCTGCTGGTAACGCTCGAAACTCGATGCGCAAATGTCCTTTGCCATGATTGGAATAGACCGCTCGATTCCATGGCCAGGTAGTTCCCATGTGCAAATTTAATTCTGCCAATTCAGGTACTTTATCTTCAGGTTTGATATCAAAAAGCTCAGGAAAAATCGGGCGATACAAATTGACTGTTTCAGCAAATAATTCCCATGCACTTTTTCTCACCCAGCCATGACCAAAGGTCACTCTGGAAGGTTGCCGCCAGCCTGAAGCATCCGGCATTCGACTATCAATTGATTGCTTAAATAGTACAACCCGGGTTTCATCCCACGAACAATTCCCCAACAAAACCGGCGAATTTGCGGCGGCGGCCAAAGCCATAGGCAGAGTTAATTGAGCCGTATTAAAGCGATCAGCAAAGTCTTCAGGTTTTGTCATTAAATGCACCTGAAATGAGGTGTTGGCGCCTTCAGCACAAACTTCCGATGTGTAGAAATCAACAGCTTCCTCACCATCAATTTTAATATGAAAGGGATCACCTCGATGCTTTAATAATTCACTGGCCAACCTTTTATAGCGCGGCAAATTGGTCATATATTCATTGGTGAGATGTTTTTCTCTCAAGGTTGGCAAAATACCGACTGCCAGAGGCATTGTATTTATTTCAGCGGCAGTTTTTCGCAAATGCTTCAGCTTTCCATTAATTTCCTTGACGATTTGAGTGAAAGGATTGCCTTTTGCCTTGACCGGAGAAAGGTTAATTTCCAGATTAAATTGATTGAGTTCTGTTTGATATTGACTGTCGTTCAGTAATTCCAACAACTGCAGGTTGACTGGACTCACCACGCCGGAGTCATTAACAAGATACAGCTCCAGCTCTGCACCTACACAAGTTTCATCCTGACCAAAATCTTTTCTTTCCAGCTGTTCCTTGAGTAAATCAACCTGATCATGAATTCTTCTATTATATTTCTCGTAATCGCTTATCGTGTATTCACGCTCTGCTATTTCTCGCCCCATGTCGTTATCCTTTTTTATAGGTTTTATTACAATCCTGATTATTATTTCAAAACACGCACATCACCATTTTACACTCTAATCTAAAATTTTTAAGATATCCCTAATCCGGATCAATATTTTGTAGTTTTATCCTGATCATCAGTCTGGTTTGTAGAAATGTTCTGTCCGGTTTTAACCGCATTGACCAGATATTGCAGGTTATTCACCTTAATTTCCAGCACCAGTTGCATTAGCAAGCCCAGCTTTCCTTCAGGAAATCCTTGTCTGGCAAACCATAGCAAATAATTTTCCGGCAAATCAATCAGTGCTCTACCTTTGTATTTTCCAAAGGGCATTTGGGTAGCAATCACTGCCTTGATATTTTCAGGTTCAAACATTAACTTCTCTTTTTAAAAGCTTGCTTTCTGGCCAGCTTTTGCTCTTCTTTAAGACGGATTTTTTCTTCAACTTCTATTAATTCCACCGCCACCATATCTGGTGTTTCCAGACTAATTTGCCCTAAAACAGCTTGTCGATACTCATGCACAATCAATTTGCTCACCTTGTCGATATCAATTCGACCGCCCGCTTTCAGGCTACCACGCTTTCTGCCGATAGCTTCGATAATATCTATCACTTCTGCTTGAGCAGCAAATTGATTTTCATCGAGGCCATAATGTGTTGAAAGCAATTCAGGATATGCGGATTGCAAATATTCCACCAGATAAAATGCCACTTCATCATAGGATAATGCCGTATCTTTTATGGCTCCGGTGATGGCAAGTCGGTAGGCTGAATTTTCATTTTCAATTTTTGGCCATAAAATACCTGGCGTGTCGTACAGAATAATATTGTCCTCAAGATCAATTCTTTGCTGCCTTTGAGTTACTGCTGGTTCATTACCGACTTTTGCTATTTTTCTTTCTGCCAGGGCATTAATGATGGTTGATTTACCTACATTGGGGATCCCCATGATCATTGCATTTACCGGTTTATCTGCAGTCGCTTTTGTAGGTACCATTTTTTTGATCAATTCGATTATCTTTCTTTTTTCACTGGTAAAATTCTGATTTGCAATCAATGCAAGTGCCCTGGTGTTCTGATTTAGCTCAAAATGTTGTTGCCAGAGAGCAGAGATTTCGGGATCAGCCAAATCCGCCTTGTTCATTAATTTGATCACTGGGCAAACCAAACCCTTGAAGTTTGATAACTCTGCGATCACCGGATTGGTACTGCTATATGGAATTCTGGCATCAATAACTTCAATGATCACATCCATTCTGGCAATGACTTGCTTCATCTCTTTTTGAGCTTTGTGCATATGCCCCGGATACCATTGAATCGCCATGGATACTCCCTTGTAATCAATTTCAAGATTAAATACGGTTATGGAGAGCCATTCTAACTCAGATTGTTTTTTGGCAACAGTGATTGAAACAGTTATCTGCGGAAATCAACAATATATGCTAAAGTTAATAAGGTCGAAACAAAACTGCAATTAGCAAAACAGGAGCTAATTTTATGTCAGAAGAACGCAGACATTTCAATCGTGTCACCTTCAATACATCTGCTTCTTTCTATGTGGATGGCAAAGAATATAAATGCAACATCATTGACCTCTCTATTCATGGTGCACTGATTGAAGTTGTTGATAAGATTAGTATCAAGAAGGGAACCAAATGTCATCTGGATATTCCTTTGAGTGATGACGATCAACAAATCAAAATTGACCTTGAAGTGATGCATTTAAACGGCAATAAATTAGGTTTAATGAATCAACAAATTGGTCTGGATAGCATAACTTATTTAAGACGAGTCGTTGAGCTGAACTCTGGTGATCCACAATTGCTGGAAAGAGAGTTTGTTGAATTAATTCATCAAAACACCGGCCAATAAATTCTGACTTTCTCTGATAACAATGGTTAATGTCAGTTTGCTGATTTTTATAGATCTGCAAATGCTGATAAAGCTTGTGACAACTGACTCACCGGGATTACTTTAATACCTTCAACCGGCTTTTTGGGTGCATTGGCTTTTGGCACTATTGCCATTTTAAAACCATGTTTTTTGGCTTCCTTGATCCTCTCTTGTCCATTGGGTACAGGTCTTATTTCTCCCGCCAAACCGACTTCGCCAAAAACAATTAATTCCTGAGGCAGCACTTTATTTCTTAAACTGGAAACCACTGATAATAACAATGCCAGATCGGCACTGGTTTCCATCACTCTTACCCCGCCTACCACATTTAAAAACACATCCTGATCATGACAAAAAACACCACCATGACGTGACAGCACTGCCAGCAGCATCGCCAGACGATTTTGCTCCAATCCCACAGCCACACGACGAGGATTACCCAAATGAGATTCATCCACTAGCGCCTGAACTTCAACCAGCAACGGTCTGGAACCTTCCCAGGTAACTGTTACCACACTGCCAGAGGCATCCTTTTGGTCATTGGATAAGAATATTGCTGAAGGATTTTGAACCGCTCTTAATCCTTCTTCAGTCATAGCAAACACGCCCAGCTCATTGACCGCACCAAATCGATTTTTTACTGCTCGTAAAATACGATAACGCCCATCCCTTTCCCCTTCAAAATAAAGCACCGCATCCACCATATGCTCCAATACTCTGGGACCTGCCAATGCGCCATCTTTGGTGACATGACCAACGACAAATAATGCGATACCCTTTTGCTTGGCAAACCTGACCAATTGAGCGGTACTTTCCCTCACTTGCGCGACACCACCAGGTGCCGATTGTAGTAATTCGGTGTAAATAGTTTGTATGGAGTCGATTACCATCACCTGCGGTTGCACTTGCTGTGCTGTTGCAATAATGGTTTCTACCTGGGTTTCGGTAAGTAAATTGAGTTTATCGCCCGCTAATCCCAGACGTTTGGCTCGCATGGAAATTTGCTGCGCTGATTCTTCTCCAGTGACATAAACGGCTGTCATCTGCTCGCTTAAATGACACATGGATTGAAGCAGTATGGTTGATTTACCAATGCCAGGATCTCCTCCAATTAACACAACAGAACCAGCAACCAGTCCGCCACCCAAAACACGATCAAGCTCTGTCAGGCAGGTGGCTATTCTCACCGTTTCCAATTGGCTGACTTCGCTTAATTTTTGCAATTGTTTTTCTGCGCCCGCGTAACCGGCAAAGCGAGGACTTGTGCTTTCTTTTTTGCTTTGAATTTGTTCGTTCAGACAATTCCACTGTCCACAATCAGGACATTGACCTGCCCACTTGGGTGACACTGCACCGCATTCATTACAAACATATTGAATCTTGTTTTTTGTTGTTCCCATAACGACCAAATAACCTGAAA
>JAOUOC010000168.1 GCA_029880585.1 Gammaproteobacteria bacterium | reverse complement strand
GGCCAGCAAAAAGAATGTTAAATTATTTGAAAATTATAATGCGGTGGATTTGATCACCAGTCACAAACTGGGATTGATAGGTCACAATAACAGATGTCATGGTGCTTATGCATTGAATCGTGATAGCGGCATGGTTGAAGTGTTTCAGGCCAAATATGTTGTTTTGGCAACAGGTGGTGCAAGCAAGGTTTATCTTTACACCAGTAATCCTGATGTTTCCAGTGGTGACGGCATCGCCATGGCATGGCGAAGCGGTTGTCGTGTTGCCAATATGGAATTCAACCAGTTTCATCCCACCTGTTTATTTCACAGCAAAGCACATTCCTTTTTGCTGACAGAAGCCTTAAGAGGTGAGGGTGCTTATTTACGTTTACCTGATGGTGAGCGTTTTATGCCTCATTTTGATGAACGTGCCGAGTTGGCTCCCAGAGATATTGTCGCCAGAGCCATTGATCACGAAATCAAGCGATTGGGTATTGATTGTGTCTATCTGGATATTACCCATAAGGATCCTGAATTTATCAAATCTCATTTTCCGACCATCTACGAGCGGTTAATGTCGCTCAATATCGATATGACCAAAGAGCCGATCCCTGTCGTTCCCGCTGCTCATTATACATGCGGTGGCGTGGTAGTTGATCAGGATGCAACAACTGATATTGAAAATGTGTTTGCAATTGGGGAAGTAGCTTTTACCGGTTTGCATGGCGCTAACAGAATGGCAAGCAATTCATTACTGGAATGTCTGGTTTATGCCAGAGCGGCAGCCCAGAAAATTATTGCTGAAAAAGGCAAAAATAATTATGCATTCTGTGAGCTACCTGCCTGGGATGAAAGCAGGGTTTCTGATTCTGATGAAGAGGTGGTGGTTTCGCACAACTGGCATGAACTCAGGCATTTGATGTGGAATTATGTTGGAATTGTAAGAACGGATAAAAGATTGGAAAGAGCAAAAAGACGGATTCAGTTGTTAAAACAGGAAGTGAAGGATTATTACGCCAATTTCAAGGTATCCAGTAATTTGCTTGAACTCAGAAATTTGCTGACAGTGGCTGAACTGATTATTGAATGCGCTTCACGCAGAAAAGAAAGTCGAGGCCTGCATTACACGCTGGACTATCCGCAAACTGACAAGGTTATCAAAGATACATTAGTCTCAAAATTTGACTAAATCTCAGCCTGTTTTTCTTTAACAATATCCTGTTTAACCAGATAAATTAACTGGCTGTAAAGTCTTTCACCCAGGGTATTCTTCGCAAAAAACCAGTGGTATTTTTGCTTGCCATCATCAAAATGTAACAGACAATAATGAGATGAAATCCAGCTTTCAGGTTGTAATTCAAGATAAGCGATTGTTTTTAGTTTTTCATCAAGTTGAATCAGCCATGCATTTCCATTCCAGCAGAGATCATCGGGCGCATTCGTCAGTCTTTGATAATGTTTTATGCTGTAGTAAAAAGAAATGCAAATCAGTAAAAATATGAGAAAAAATTGCCATTTAAATGAAAAAACATTCAAGGCAAAAATTAGCAAAAATAAATGTAAACTAATGATCAGAAATTGCAGCAATCTGTTTTCTTTTATTGGAAATCGCGCGGCAATTTTCATGCTTTTAAAGGAAGCCCTGTTTTGTCACGGATCAGATTGATCATTTCAATTAACTGAGCGTTATCTGTTTTACCATATCCCATTAACCATGTGTAAAGGTCAGGATCGGCTTCTTCCAACAATGCTGCCAATGTTTGTTGTTGTTCGATAGTTAAGCTATCAAAATGGTTATCCATAAAAGGGATAAGAATTACATCAAGTTCCAGCATGCCACGCCGGCATTGCCATTTGAGTTTGTTTTTTAGAGCGATGTCAGACATGAAATCTTTTACCGAATGGAATTTGTCAATGATCATATCAGTAGAATAATTAAATTGAAACATGATAAAAAACTTAAATTGCTACAAATTGTCTGTTGAATTGATATTTTTCAATCGCGAGAAATCAGTTACACTAGTCATCATTATCATTTATTCATGTGTATCAAATGCAATCATCACAATCAGCTAACTTTTCAGCTCATCTCGTTGACTTCACCATTCTTGAACTGAATGGTATTGATTCAGTTAAATTTTTGCAGGGTCAAATCACGATTAATGCAGAACAGATTAATGATGAAAAGCTGCTTACAGGTGCTATTTGTAATCCTCAGGGGCGCTGTGTCTCACTGTTTTTTGCTACCCGTTTGAATGGCAGTATTTTATTAGTAATGCCCAAGTCAATTGCTGATGGGACTATTGAACACTTAAAAAAGTACGCGGTTTTTTTTAAAGTTGATATAAAAAGACTGGATGATGAATTAATTATTGTTGGTGAATATTCCTGCTCAGAAAATAATGATTCTCCCTCGGAATCATACAGAAAACTGACACCTGAACTCTCAATCAAATTGTGTAGTTCACAAGATAATATTGAATTCACCTCAACTCAAAACGACTGGTTATATCATTTAGCCGAAAATAAAATGCCATGGCTAACCAGTGTAACTCAGTTGGCATTTCTTCCACACAATTTAAACCTGCCAGAACTTAATGCTGTTGATTTTAAAAAAGGTTGTTATACAGGGCAGGAAATCATTGCCAGAATGCATTACAAGGGTAAATTAAAAAGTCATTTACAAAAACTTACAGCTGACAAGATCACTGGTGATATCCAGGAAAAATCACCTCTTCTGGTTGATGGAGAAGTGGCGGGTGAGGTGGTATGTAGTGCTACTAGTAGTCTGGGGCAAACCTGTGTTTTGGCATTAATCAAGGATAAGTACCTTTCGACTAAAAAATTCCAACTTTCCGAGGAAATACTTCTATACTTGAATTAGTGTTATTCGATCAAGTTAGAAGAAAATGAGCATAGAAAAAGAATTTCTACATCAACTGACGGAAGCTATCACTCAAGACAAGTTGGTACTTCCCACTTTGCCGGAAATCGCTTTAAAAATCAGAGACGTTGTATCTGATAGTGACGTAACTGCGGAAGCAGTTGCAAATGTGATTTCACAGGATGCCGCTTTGTCGGCAAAAATTATGAAAGTAGCCAATAGTCCATTGGTCAGAGGTACTGTATCAATTACCAGTCTCCAGCTGGCGGTTACCCGCATGGGAATGGCTTTTGTGAAAAATCTGGCGACAGGGTTGGCAATGGAACAAATGTTTCAGGCAACCAATGATCTGGTGGATAAAAAGCTGAGACAATCATGGGAGCATTCAACGGACGTTGCTGCAATATGCCACGTGTTAGCAAGTAATTTTACCAAATTACAACCTGATCAAGCAGCTCTTGCTGGTTTAGTCCATGAGATAGGTGTATTGCCAATTTTGACTTTGGCCGAAGAGCATCCCGCCATTTTACAGCATGAAGACAGTCTTGATAAAGTCATTCAACGTATTCAGGGCAAGTTGGGAAGAATGATTTTAAAGACCTGGGATTTTCCGCCAGAGTTGATAGATGTGCCAATCGGGTGTTGTGATTTTAAAAGAAACAGTGGTGATAGTGCCGATTATATCGATGTTGTCACTGTAGCAAAAATTCAATCATATTCGGACGATCATAATCCTTTTACTGATTTGAATACCAGTGAAATTCCGGCATTTCAGAAGTTGGGGTTTGCTGATGAAATTGACGTACAAAATATAGAACAGATTGCAGTGGACGCTGATGATGTGAAGAGTGCAATGTTCTAGATTATGATTTCATTTTTGAAACTTATTGCTTTTATCTCGGACGGTCTATATGACAGAGTTACTAGCAATAGTCATCAAATAGTAAAAAAAGTATTTAGTTCCTTAGCCCTGATTTTTTTGGTATTCGTCGCGTTATTCTTTACCTCATTTAAACTTTTGGCAGCCTGTTCACCCTACACTGGTTATGCGACTATCAATGAAGCAGGACGAGTTGGTTATGTCGAGATTAAATTGCTGGACAGCAGAATTGATCCTGCAATTTACCAAAGCTGGACAGTCAGTGTCTGTGAGGGGCAAAGGAACAGATGTAGTGGGGATTTACCCTTAACAGGATTAACACCAACTAATACTTCTTTTATTCTGGTTTATACCGATTTAATTCCCAGTAACAGGCCTTTTGATATCATCCTGAAAGATGCTGATGGCAATACGATTGATTATTTTAGTGTGGATTATACTCCACAGCAGGATACCAGTTGCAGCTTGCCTTTTCCATGGTCCTCAAACGTTGAAAATACACATGTTTATTTAAGGTATCCTGATGGTACTGGTATATGGAGTATTCCTGGAAAAGGTAACTCCGGAGTGAAAACCGGTGGCGCAGCAAATACGCCCTGGCTTCCTGATTTAAGTGTTGTTAACATAACCGTTGCCAAAGGAGATCCTGCAACTTTTGTATTTACTATTCCAGCGGCTGAAACTGTTGACATAACTTTCGACTATTCAACTGTAGATAATACAGCGTTAGCAGGTACTCACTACACGGCTGCGTCTGGTACTGTGACGATTCCAGCAGGCTCTACTTCAGGATCTGTTTCCATAGCAACGACGGCAGGCAGTCCGGATGGGACAGTCGTTTTTGATATGTTTTTATCCAACCCGGTCAATGCCAATATCATTAGTAATTATATTTCTGCAACCCTTATTAATGCAGGACCGAGTGCGATAAAAATCTTGCATGACGGCAGTGGTATTAATTGCTTGGCAGAAGCGGTTACTGTCAGATTATTGAATAACACAGGCGGACTGTTTACCGGATTTACAGGAGCCATTAATTTATCCACTTCCACAGGAAATGGTGATTGGAGTTTATTGACTGGAAGCGGAGTGTTAACCACTGGTGCTGCAGATAGTGGCAGTGCGACTTATACTTTTAATTTGACTGATGGTGGAGAGGTTGTTTTTCAGTTGAGTGATACTCATCAGGAGTCCGTCAATATTGCCGTGACCGATGGCAATATTTTTGATGATGATACTGAAGGATTATTAACGTTCAGACCTTTTGGTTTTGTCTTTTCACCGGATCCGATTTCAACCCAAATTGCAGGTCGTCCGTTTAATCTTACCTTAACAGCTGCCGGTCAAACCCCAGCACAACCAGAATGTGGTGTGATTGAAGAATATACCGGCTTACAAAGCTTAAACTTCTGGGGAAGTTATGTTTCACCAGCGACCAGTCCTACTGCTATACAAGTTGATGGTATTAACGTCGCTGCCAGTCAGGCAGGTTCAGCGGCTCAAAATGTAAACTTTACTAATGGCGTTGGCAATGTTTCGGTACTTTATAATGATGTGGGCCAAATCAGTTTAAGCGCTCAGGATCAATTCAATATCGGTGAGCCTGTTGCTGGTACAACCGATGAAATCATTGGTGGGATTGTGCCTTTTATCGTTCGACCTTTTGGTTATGATATTCAGATCAACACTAACCCTTACGCCAATGATGCTAATGATCCGGTTTTTGCCAGTGCAGGTCAGGCATTTAATATGACCATCAGAAGTGTGTTATGGCAAGCGGCTGATGATCTCAATAATGATGGTATTCCAGATCCTTTTATCGACACCAATAATGATGCAGTTCCTGATTCTGGTGGTAACCTTTCTGATAATGGCGCAACGCCCAATATCTCTCAAATTGTAGGTTCAATCACTTTAACACCAACGGCTTTGGTGGTTGCCAATTCCAATGGTTTGTTAGCCAGCAGTAATATCCCATTTGCCAGTTTTGGAGCTGGGACAGGCATCGCCAATATTTCACAAAG
>JAOUOC010000169.1 GCA_029880585.1 Gammaproteobacteria bacterium | reverse complement strand
TTATTTCATAATCAGACATATCTGTTAGATCAGGATGGATTTTCTTTTTTTCAATCATTTTTTGATTAAGTGTTTTTAAAAGATTTTTTACATAAATTTTAGAAAAACCCTTTTCTATAGCATTAGCACATTCTTCCAACATTAGAGGCACTGAAACAGCGACCGCCGCTTTTATATGATGGCCAGAATGATTTTCGCCTAACCATTTCAGCAACACATTGCCGCCCAATGAAAACCCGACCAGATAATCGACAATGATGTTTTTGTCCGTCGATAATAATTGAATAACTTCCTGTAAATCATCAGTTACGCCACTGTGATAGCATCGTTTCAAACGATTGATCTCTCCACTACAGCTTCTGAAATGTTTAACTGCTACTGATTTGCCCTGATCCAAAAATTGATTTACCAATCCTACTATATAAGTGGATTCACCAGAGCCTTCCAGTCCGTGCAAAAGTAAAACTGTTTCAGTTGATGTCGAGGTATGACTCCGATTTTCGTACCAATCGACGTCAATGAAGTCTCCATCAGCTAATTCCAGTCGAAACCTTTCCGGTTTTGGATGCAGAAAAGTTGACCGAAATAAAGACGGCCAAATGGTCTGTAAGTGCTTGTTTTTAAGCCACCATGCAGGTTTAAATGAAGATGGAACAATCATTTTCTTTCTTTTATTTCAACGATAATGTTTTCTATTTATGGTACTGCTCACTCAAATTATGTACAGCATCAACATAAGCTTTAACATTTTCAGGATCTATTGTGGGATGAATGCCATGCCCCAAATTAAATACATGGCCATTGCCATTGCCGAATCGTTTTAAAATATCACCTACCGCTTCTGTGACCTTTTCAGGTGTAGAATACAAAATGCATGGATCCATATTGCCTTGCAATGCAACTTTATGACCAATTCTTGCTCGTGCATCATCTATATCAATTGTCCAGTCAAGTCCAATACAATCTGCTCCGCTATCCGCCATTGCATCTAGCCAGTTAGCACCACCTTTGGTAAACAGTGTCACGGGGATTTTCTCGCCATCATGTTCTCTTTTAAGCTCAGAGATAATCTGGCACATGTAATTGAGTGAGAAGTTTTTGTAATCGTCTGTTGAGAGTACACCACCCCAGGTATCAAATAACATAACAGCCTGAGCACCTGATTCTATTTGTGCATTAAGATAGGCTGCAACCGATTTGGCTAATACCTCCAATAATTGGTGCATTGCTTTCGGATCAGTAAACATTAAACCTTTTACTTTACCAAAGTTTTTGGTTGATCCGCCTTCAACCATATAAGTTGCTAATGTCCACGGACTGCCTGAAAAACCTATAAGTGGCACGTCACCATTTAAGCCTTTTCGAATTGTACTCACTGCATCAGTCACATAACCGAGCTTGTCAAAAATATCAGGCACAAATAATTTTTCAATATCCGCCTGCGTTTTTATTGGGCGATCGAATACTGGACCTTCTCCTGTTTCAAAACGCAAACCTAGTCCCATTGCATCTGGAATAGTTAAAATATCAGAGAACAGGATAGCCGCATCCAGATCGTAACGCCTTAAGGGTTGCAAAGTCACTTCACAAGCCAGTTCAGGGTTTGTACAAAGCGCCATAAAGCTGCCAGCCTCACCTCTGATTTTACGATATTCTGGCAAGTATCTACCCGCCTGTCTCATCATCCAGACTGGCGTTTTATCAACTGCTTGAGACAGAGCTGCTTTAATATAGCGATCATTTTTTAACATATTTTCAATAACCTGATTTTATTTAATTCATACTAAATCTGGGCACATTGTACCCCGACATAACTTTAATTCAATGACAATAATCAAACTAATTGCTTTGACCTAACTGATTGACATCCTGATGTATCATTTTATAGGTTTTTATCCATGGCGAACCGGTATATCCCTTTAATATAAATTCGGCTTTTGCATTTTCTGCTTCTTGCTTTTGTGCATAATCACCACTGATCACCAAGTATAAAAAAGATTGATTTTGTGGTCTGCGAATAATAAGCATAGACGATTTCAAGGGATGTGTTTCTCTATATCCATTCGCAGCTTCAAGTGTGCTCAAGCCAATCCATTGAATAGTAAAATGTTGTTCCTTTCTGCTTAATGCAAGCTGTTCATCATTTGATAACTTCAACCCGACAGGAATGGATGTAATGGGCTCTTGCCTGACAATTTCTGGCTGTATTTCAACAGTATTTTGCTGAGTAATTTTATCTTCTTTAACTTCAATTATTTCCAGTTTTTCTGCTTCATTTATTACAGACTCTTGCTCGCTGGAAAGCTGCTCAACTGTTTCAGTTGCTTTAACTGACTCAACAGTTTCAATTGGCGTAGTTTCAATAATCAAACTTTGTTTATTCTCACGTTCTACTGCCTTTTCTTTATCTGAACTTTGTACTATTTTTGTCTCTAACACCTGAGACTCAGAGACTTCAACTTCTTTATTTTCGGCTGGTTCTTCAATTTCCTTTTTAGCTTTTTCCTTTATTTCCGGCAAGATATCTTCACTTCTCTGTTCACTATCTGTTGATGATAGAACGGTTATCTCCTCAGCAACATCTTCAGCAAGACTATCCGCCATAATAATTTCATTCAATTCATCCTGAAAAAATAGTGCTGTTAACAAGATAATCGCAACAACAGCATAAATAATTGAAAGCAAATAATGTTTTTTGGGACTTACAGGCCTTACCCCTCGAACATTCAATGAACTTTCGTCCAGCCATTTTTCTAACTGAAACTCTAATTCCTTTGGATTACCCCTGCTTAAAGACCACAACTGATCAATCTTTTTTTGTTGGTAAAGAGAATCAACCATATCCTCTTCTACAGCTTGAAACCACGCAATGAAATGTCTTGTTTCTGCCTGGTCAAAAGGTTTGATTTGAAAAACGGCACACAAGCCGGAATTTTGCCTCAAGGTTGGGGTTTCATTTATTTTTTCAGCCAAAGCTATTTCACCTGATAAAATAATGAATAAAATAGTTTCTCCAGTTGTATGCTGCTGATTGACCAGAGTCAGTAAATAATCGAGACACGACTTTGAAAGTAAATGAGCGTTATCAAAAGTAGCCACTGCTCTCTTATCCAGTGACTGACCTACCTTATCAAGGATGCCATGTTCTGAAGTCTCCCAGCCCAAGCCCAATTGCATACACATCAACTTTTCAAGCTGTTGTGGCGTCATAATGGCTTCAGCATCAATTTGCGAGCGATAAACCTTATCTTCCAACTTATGGTGTAACTGCTCAAGAAAAAAGGATTTACCTATACCTTGCTCACCAACTATCACAGCCAGCAGATCAGCGTACAGCACCTGATTTTCAACTGAATCAAGTAATTGTTTTTTTTGTGAACTGATGTAAGTCAAATATCTATCCCTACACTTTTTTATAACTGCTGTTTGATGGCTTTTTTAATTAGATCCTTTTCAGAAAACTCATATAGATTGCAACCCTGCTTTTCAGGAAGTACTAATCGCAAATTTTCATTCAGATTCTTTTTGTCTCTTGCCATGGCATTTAGAATTTCTTCTGCCGTTATATTCTCTTTTACGCACAATGGCAAGCCTATATCTTGCAATAATTTTGCATATTTATCTACATATTGCTCGTCAACAATACCTTTCAACTCCGATAATTTCATCGCCATCATCAAGCCAATAGATACTGCTTCTCCATGCAAGTAGCTTTGATAATCTGTCAATTTTTCTATTGCATGCCCGAAACTGTGCCCCAGATTTAGAAGTGCCCTATGTCCAGTTTCTTTTTCATCCTGACTGACTATAGATGCTTTATGTTCACAACAATAAAAAACCAAGGTTTCCAAAAGCTCACTGTCACGGCTAATAATACCCTCCAACTGATTAAACAACATTTCCTCAATGTGTTTATTTCCTAACAAGGCATATTTTACAATTTCAGCAAAAGCTGAAATAAACTCTCTATCAGGTAGTGTTTGCAAAGTAGAAACATCAATAATAACGGCTTCAGGCTGATAAAAACTGCCTATCAGGTTTTTACCAGAAGGATGGTTGATAGCAGTTTTACCTCCAACTGACGAATCAATCTGAGCCAACAGGCTGGTAGGACAATGTATTAATCTCATTCCTCGTTGATAGCATGAAGCTGTAAAACCGCCCAAATCACCAATCATGCCTCCCGAAAAAGTAACAATCACGTCGTTTCTTCTGAATTGATGCTCAATCAGAAAATCTATTATTTTTGAGAAGTTCAACAATGATTTTTCACGCTCCCCTGCAGGTATTTGTAAAACATGAAATTTAGAGCCTGAAAAAATTTCAGCCCAGATTTGTTGATAGTGTTGTGTGACATTAGTATCGGATAACAAAAGAATTTGATTGCTATCTTTTATTTGCTCAGGCAATAGTGATTGGAAAAGATTATCGCTTCCAATTGAAATGGTGTAACGCTTTTCACCTTCAAATAGGCTTAATTTGCGCATAAAGTATTATTGACCCTCGTTAACCTGCTCAATAATTTTACTTGCCACTGACTTAATTGAGTTTTCATTAGTCGCTACCATAATATCCGCAATCTCTCGATAGAGTTGATCTCGGTTGTTATGTAGATCTATTAAAGTAGCCTCCGGGTCATCTGATTCCTGTAACAGCGGTCTTCTCTTATCACGACGTGTTCTTTCCAGTTGTTGCTCAATAGAGGTTTCCAGATAAACAACAATCCCCCTGCCAGCAAGAAAATTTCTGCTTTCCGCATCTTCGATGGCTCCACCACCGGTTGCCAAAACGATACCCTGCTTTTGAGTAAGCTCGGCTATTATTTCTTTTTCTCTTTTTCTAAAACCAGCTTCGCCCTCAATATCAAATATCCAGTCAATTGGAGCACCAGTTCTGGCTTCAATTTCCAAATCAGAATCAATAAACTCAAGGTGCAACATTTGGGCAAGCTGTTTGCCTATCGTTGTTTTACCTGCGCCCATTGGACCCACTAAAAAAATATTTCTTTTACCTTTCAACATATCAAATAACGGCTTGCTTACTAAAATTATTCTTATTAAAAATAAACTATCAACATTTAACTATTGACTATTAACTATTAACTATTAACTATTAACTATTAACTATTAACTAAATAGTGTACTTTGTTGCTAAAATACAAGACCCGCCTAAGCGGGTCTCGGAAAAGGGAATTTTAACCCACTCTACTCAATGTTACCATTGATAATTTTCGGTGTAACAAAAATTAACAATTCCTGCTTTGCTGATGAATCCTTGGTTGATCTGAACAATCCACCAAGCAAAGGAAGATCTCCCAGAATTGGTACTTTGCTCTCTGTCTTATTTGTTCTTTGCTGGTATACACCACCCAAGACCACTGTATCTCCATTTTTCACTAACACTTGAGTACCTACTTCTCTATGATTAATTGCTGGCCCAACTAAAGTGTCTTCTCCTCTGGAATCCTGATTGACCTGTAGATCCAGTATTATCCTATCATCAGGTGTGATTTGAGGTGTTACTTTCAAAGCTAACACCGCTTTTTTGAAAGTAATATTGGCATTACCCGCACTACTGGCCTGTAAATATGGAATCTGTTCACCTGCCTCAATATAAGCTTCCTTTTGATTGGTGGTTATTACATGAGGGGATGCTATTACTTCTCCTCTATTTTCCGCTTCAAGAGCCGACAACTCCAAATCAAGTATAGCTCCACGGGTTAACTGACCAATTGTCATACCAATACTGCCTGCTGGACTTTCTACTGGCA
>JAOUOC010000032.1 GCA_029880585.1 Gammaproteobacteria bacterium | reverse complement strand
TAAAGGGCAGAGGGAGTCTATAAACAAAAAAGCCCCCGTAAACGGAGGCCTTTGGAGATGGTGGGTCGTGGGCGATTCGAACGCCCGACCAATTGATTAAAAGTCAACTGCTCTACCGGCTGAGCTAACGACCCAATGCGGTGCGCATTATGCGGGTTTTGAAAAAAATTACAAGTTTTTTTTGCAGAAAATCGGCCATTATCGCCAATTTTCCAAAAACAGATTAAATCTTAGACTCTAATGGCAAAAGATTCAAAACAAAAGACGGAAAATCTTTCCAATCAGGAATGCTTCGCTTGCCACTCAGGAGATAGTGCTCTGAGCTTTTCCAGTCCATTTCTGACAATGGTAATAGCCTCATCAACATCTGCTTCCGTGGTAAATCTCCCCAATGATAAACGCAACGATGAATGGGCTTTTTCATCTGACAAACCTAATGCTTTTAAAACATAAGATGGCTCAACACTGGCAGAAGTGCATGCAGAACCCGATGAAACGGCAATATCCTTAAGAACCATCAACAAAGTTTCGCTATCCACATAATCAAAACAGATGTTCATAATGCCCGCAACAGTATTATCCATATTGCCATTTATTGAAACACCACCGCAGGATTCAATCCCCTGCCATAGACGATTTTTTAATTGGCGGATCCGTTGCGATTCTTCTTCTCTATTTTTCTGCGAGATGGCAAAACTCTCTCCCATGCCGACAATCTGATGAGTTGCTAATGTACCCGATCTAAGCCCTCGCTCATGACCACCTCCATGAATTAAAGGCAATATATTAGGTTGTTGATTCTTGCGAACGTAGAGCCCGCCAATGCCTTTTGGTCCGTAAATTTTATGCGCACAGAAAGACATCATATCAATTGGCATTTTGGTCATATCAATTTCCAGTTTGCCCGCGCTTTGCGCACCATCCACATGAAACAAAATATGGTGCTTATGAGCCACTTCACCGATTTCAACAATTGGATTAATACTGCCAATTTCATTGTTAACATGCATTATGGAAATCAGGAAAGTATCTGGTCTGATAGCCTGTTCAACTTTCTCTGCACTGATTACACCATTTTCATCTGGCGATAAATAGGTAACTGTAAACCCTTCTGATTCCATTTGAGCGCAAGTATCAAGAACCGCCTTATGCTCAATAGCACTGGTAATAATATGACCTTTTGATGGCTGGTTTTGCTGACCGGAAAGATTGGCATATGCAGCACCTTTAATAGCAAGGTTATCAGCCTCTGTGGCACCGGACGTCCAGATAATTTCTCTTGGATCAGCATGGAGCAAATCCGCCACCTGATTTCTTGCAATATCAACCAACTCTTCAGCTTGCCAACCATAACGATGAGAGCGAGAAGCCGGATTACCAAAAGCACCATCAAGAGTTAAACATTGAGCCATTTTTTCAGCCACAACCGGATCAACAGGCGTGGTGGCCGCATAATCAAGATAGATGACTTTTTTCATTAACACTTAACTCCAATCTCTAATCTCTAATCTCTAATCTCTAATTTGGCTGGCATTTTACGACTTTTTAGACTTGGCTGTCGTCTTTTTCTTGCTAGTCGCTTTTTTCGCTGTTTTAGATTTAGTTTTGGTTTGAGCCTTACTTTTCGCTTTTGCCTTTGCCTTTGAATCCGAAGCCGAACCTGATTTGCTTACTGGCTCTCCACAATCATCCAGATCTTCAAGGCTCTCGATAAAATCTGCCACATGTATACCCGGCAAATCAAGTTCCTCAATTTTGATGTCTCTGTCTTTTAAGGTTTTAACCAAAATTCTCATTTGCTCATCAACAGCTCTTGAATGATCCAACATGCTGCTGATAACCTGAGCGACAGGATCATAATAGCTTGAAGTGGCACCGTAGGCTTCAAAACCGATCAATTGATGCAGTTTCTCTCTTTCGCTTTGCTTTTTCTGACAATCATCTTCAATCACATGGCCAGGAATACCAATGGCCGTTGCATTTTCAGGCACATCTCTGACGATAACCGCATTGGAGCCCACTCTTGCGCCAGAATGTAAGGTTATTGGCCCCAGAATTTTGGCACCTGCTCCCACCACAACATTATCCTTTAAAGTAGGATGACGTTTACCGGCTTCCCACGAAGTTCCACCTAATGTCACCCCATGATAAAGGGTACAATCATTACCAATTACTGCGGTTTCTCCAATCACGACCCCCATAGCATGGTCGATAAAAAATCGTCGCCCGATTGTCGCACCTGGATGAATTTCAACGCCGGTTACCCATCTGGCAAAAGTAGAAATAAAACGAGCCAGCCTTTTCCAGTCAGCAAGCCAGAGTTTATTGGTTAGGCGATAGATCCAGATAGCGTGCAAGCCGGGATAATTGATTAAGATATCCCACTTGCTTCTGGCTGCCGGATCCCTTTTGAAAACGCTATTGATATCTTCCTTTATTGATTCAAATGCCATAAATGACTCGCTTTAATATTTGTTTGCTCATTTTTGTTGAGACGTTGAACTGCCAGATTCGTTACTATTCATCTGCTCAATAGACTTTAAAAATCCACGCAGAATATTATATTCGCTGGTTTCCAGTCTGGCTTTATTGAAAAGACGATTTAAACGCATTTCAATCAATTCCTGCTTGTTAGCATCCAGATAGCCGGTTTGAGCCATCAGATTTTCAAAATGCTCAACCAGCCCATTAAGCTCCTTTCTGGTGATGACGGATTCATTTTTCAAGTCATCATTAACAGTTTTTTCTTTGCCGAATGCTATGGCAGTTGAGGCCAACAACAATTCATAGGCAATTAGCTGAACTGCGGCGGCTAAATTCAACGAACCATATTCATTACTCGTCGGAATACATAAATGATAGTGGCATAACTGCAATTCCTGATTGGTGAGCCCTGAATGCTCAGTTCCAAACAAAATGGCGACTGGAAAATTATTAATATTGTTTTGCAAAACCTCTGTCAATTGACGAGGTTCTATTATTTCGTTAGGCAGACTTCTGACCCTTGCACTGGTTCCAATAATCAAACGACAGTCAGCTATCGCTTCTTCAATGGACTGATATACGACAGCTTCATCAAGAATATCAGTGGCATTGGCTGACATACTGACCGCTTGGGGATCAGGAAATATCTTTGGATTGACTAGACACAATTGAGACAAACCCATGACTTTCATCGCTCTTGCAACAGCACCAATATTTCCGGGGTGAGTGGTATGAGACAGAACAATCTTGATCTGAGCTAATATTGCTGTGTCCAATGTTGATTTAGTCATATCCAACGTTGATTCTGACATAAAACTGATACTCGAGGGTTCAAATTGGTATGAACAAACATCCAAAAGCGGATTTGACCGATCCTGATTAAAATTAAAGGCTGAATTCTACACCCTGAATTTTCTCTTTACGATAGACAAAAACACTAATTGGCCATTTTTTCTATCAAAAATCTCAATTAATAACTTTTATCTTAAAAAATTTCTAGATTATTTTGCTATAGCTGATTTTATTGTTATTCGTTTTGGTTACAATTTGAACAGCTGCTTTATAATCTTCCTAATAAAAATAACAACATAGCAACAACTGTCTTTTTGAACGTAAAAAAACGCTATTGTCTATAATCCATTTAACGCTCTTTTTATTACCACTCAATTCCGTCATGGAAATTACACCCGGACTCTCCCCTGTTGTTCCGGGTTTTTTTTATCTTTTGATCAACTGCTTGAACGCATAAGTGAATAGCCTACTCCGGCAAAAATGATGACAGGCAAGGCTGCGCCAAAGAAAGGCCACAAATTAAACACCAGACTGATAGGCCCAAAGGATTGATTGGCCAGATGAAATCCGAAACCAAGAAAAACACCTGATAAAATTCTTGCGGCAACAGAAACATCTCTCATGGGTCCCATCACAAATGCGGTAGCCAAAAACATCATCACCACAATAGAAAGTGGCAAGAATATTTTCTGCCAGAAAACCAGTTGATATTGGCTGTATTCAAGACGATTTTCCTTTAAATAGTCAAGATAATCATAAAGACCGGCAATATTCAGCGAATCAGGTTCAAGAGACAGGGTTTCAATGTGAGAATCCATTAACGGTTGTTCCCATACCAGCTCGGAAATTTGTTCATGGCGTATTGCATTGGATTCAAAGTGTGTGATTTTTACCTGTTTTAATAACCAGGAGCTCTCCTGTTTGTGCGCTTCCTTTGCCTGTGTATAACTTTCCAGCCTGTTGGATTCATTTAACTGAAAGATCATCACGTCGGCAAATTGTCCTGTGGAAAGTATTTCTCCCAGCCGAACAATCTTGTTGCCTTTTTTGGCCCATAACCCACTTTGAGAGAAGTTTAACTCACCACCACTTAACGCTACAGAGCGTAATTGTTCTGCGGATTTATTCGCTTTGGGCGCAACCATTTCAGCAATTAACAAGGTAATAAAGACCATAACTAAACTGGCTTTTACAGCAACACCGGCAATCTGCCATGAAGTCATTCCAGCAGCACGCAATACCGTCAGCTCACTATGTGAAGCCAGACTACCCAAACCAATCAGGGCACCAATTAAAATACTCATCGGGAAGAACTCGATGACCCTGCCCGGGATCATCATAGCTGTATATAAAAATGCATCGCTGGCTTGATATGTTCCTCGCCCAACAATTGCCAGCTCATCAATTAAACCAAACAGACTTCTGAGCAACACAAGGGCCAGTAATACAAAAAGACTGGCATAAATCACTTGTCGGGCAATGTACTTGTCAATTATTCGAATCATACTTTTTCCAATGCCATTCAGTTGTTTTTACCATTTTGAAGTTTTGCGGGTTTGTACAACCAATAACAGATGAAAGCCACCAGAAAATGCACCCACCACAAACCAACAACTTCCGGAATTGCGCCTGATTCTATAAAACGGCGACTGTTCATCATCAAAAGCGCGTAAGTCACATATAACATAAGTCCTGGTAACAGTCGTGAAAACTTGCCTTTTCTTGGCTCAGTTCTGGCCAGAGGAATTGCCAAAAAACACAATAAAAACATAGAAACAGGTACAGATAATCGCCAATGTAATTCAGCCCAATATTCTGGAGTTAAATGTTTTAGTAATTGGCTGGTTGAAACCGCACTGTTTTTTACCTCTTTCTGCTTAACTTCAGGATCGCTCAAAGACATAAAGTAACCCTCAAATTCGGCTGTCTGCCAGCGATTTTTCTGCTTATCCAGTCGATAGCTAACACCCTGCTCCAGCTGTAAATAACTGTCAGACTTTGTATCTTTCTGAATTTCAGTTTCACTGTCCTGCCAAATTTGTCCAGAATCGGCCACCTGAATTTCGATATTACCGGAAGATTCATCCAACCCATAAACCGAAAAGATACGATTAATCTGACCATCATCTCCGCGAGATTCTATAAAACTGACGCCGCTTCTTTGCCTGTTTTCACGAAAAGTGCCAGGAGAAACCGAACCAAATCTTGCCGCTGATTTTTCATAATTTAATAATTGATTGGTTTGATAGTTTGACCAGGGCGTTACCCAGAAAGTCAAAAATGTTGCACATACAGCCAGCACGAGTGCCAGTGGCAGAATGTACTTTGCCAATTGAAACTCACTTACACCAACGGATTTTAGAACAGCCATTTCACTGTCAGCATACAGACGACCAAAAGTAAGTAGCACAGCCAGATAAAATGACATGGGTAACAGGAATCCCATCACAGAGGGAATATGTAATGCCAGCAAACCAAAGACCGCTTGAGATGAAATACTGCCATCCAATGCAAGCTGAATATATTTGATAAAACGCCCACTTAAAAACAAAAGTAACAACACCAGCAAAATCGCGGCGCAACTAATTAGTATCTCTCTGTTGATGTAACGTCGTAGAATCAAAATATAAACTCAGAAAAGTGTTACTTTTACTTAATAAATGGCATTTTTTAAGTTAAACTTCCATTTTTTACAGTTTAATAGTTAAAACTGACAATTATTTGGGCATTTAAATCCTGAAAATCAGTTTCGCAATATAACATAGCTTTAGATATTAAGTCAGCACTCAGACAAACAAATCGTTTTCTTGTTCAGATTATGATTTGATAAGAGTATGTGAAACATAAATCTGACAGTAAAAAGTTTTTGCTGTTTTAACAAATTAAAATCTATATACAAATGATAAATTAATGGTACAGGTGAAATAATGGAATTTGGCGTAAAAAGTGGCAATCCTGAAAAACAACGTTCTGCCTGCGTTGTTGTTGGTGTTTATGAGTCAAGAAAGCTTTCGGCCATGGGTGAGCAGCTGGATCATATAAGTGATGGTTATTTAAGTAACATTATCAGACGTGGTGACATGGAAGGTAAACTTGGACAGGTTTTGTTGCTTCATAATGTTCCCAATGTGATGTCTGACAGAATATTGTTAATTGGTTGTGGAAAAGAACGAGATTTTGCCGATTCTCAATACAAGAACATGATAGCCAAGGTGATCACCACTTTAAACGACACCGGTTCAATGGAAGCTGTTTGCTTTTTTAGTGAACTCAATGTTCGTGGTAGAGACATTCATTGGAAGATAAGACAAGCTGTTGAATCAACCCAGGACACTCTCTATACCTTTGATAACTTCAAGAGTAAAAGTGATGCTGCCAGAAGACCATTAAGAAGAATCACTTTCAATGTTACCAGCAGAAAAGAATTAACTATTGGTGAAAATGCCATTAAGGAAGGGTTAGCGGTTTCCAAAGGTACTCATCGCGCAAGAGATTTAGCCAATTTACCTCCTAATGTTGCAAACCCGACCTATCTGGCTGAACAGGCACAAAAACTGTCTGAAGAATACTCAGACGTATCCTGCGAGATACTGGATGAATCCGAACTTGAATCAATGGGCATGGGTGCATTTGTAGCCGTATCAAAAGGTTCAGAGCAACCGGGCAAGTTGATTATATTAAAATATGCAGGTGGTGAAGCAGATCGAAAGCCGGTTGTATTAGTTGGCAAAGGAATTACTTTTGATACCGGTGGTATTTCTCTAAAGCCTGGCGAAGCAATGGATGAAATGAAATTTGATATGGGCGGCGCGGCAGGTGTTTTTGGTTCCTTTGTTACTGCTGTTGAACTTGAATTACCCATTAATTTAATCATGGTTATTGCAGCTGCCGAAAATATGCCAGATGGAAGAGCTTCTCGTCCAGGAGATATTGTCACTTCACTTTCAGGACAAACTATTGAAATCCTGAACACTGATGCGGAAGGTCGACTGGTGCTATGTGATGCCTTAACTTATGTTGAAAGATTTGAGCCGGATGTTGTTATTGATGTAGCCACGCTAACCGGAGCTTGTGTTATTGCTTTAGGCGCTCATGCATCAGGTCTACTAAGCAACCATAGTCCACTGGCACACGAACTGTTAAATGCGGGTAAACAATCTGGTGACAAAGCATGGCAACTGCCTTTGTGGGACGATTATCAGGAACAGCTTAATTCAAATTTTGCTGATATGGCCAACATAGGAGGTAAACCTGCGGGAACTATTACTGCCGCTTGTTTCTTGTCCAGATTTACCAAAAAGTTTAATTGGGCCCATCTGGATATTGCTGGCACTGCCTGGCTTTCAGGAAAGGCCAAAGGTTCGACAGGTAGACCAGTACCTTTACTCACACAATATCTGATTAACCGTTGTAAAAGTTGATAGCATTGCAATTATTTGAGATAAATTATGACCCAAATTGAATTTCATTCATTTGAATCAACCAGCAATAAACCACCTATTAATCAGGTATGCGATGTTATTAAACAAGCCTACAGAAAAGGCCAAAAGGTTTTTGTTCATACAGAAAACCGCAGAGCAGCTGAATTAATTGATGAAAAGCTATGGACTCATGACAGCAAAAGCTTTTTACCCCATCAAATGGTGGGGGAAGACCCAAAGACTCAAAGCCCCATTGAAATTGGTTTTGGTCAGGAACCAACCATCATGCCAGATGTGTTGATTAATCTTGATCATCAGGTGCCAACATTTTTTAGCCGATTTAATCTGGTTCATGAATATGCTTATGGTGATGAAGAAAGTAAAGAAAAAGCCAGAGAAAAATACCGATTTTACCGACAAAGAGGTTACCCGCTTAACCATTTAAAACATCAGTGATTAAAATGGTTGCATAAAGAAAGCAAAAGCTTTATTGAAAATTTAAACGACACTAGAAACTCAGACATCAAGCAAACAGGTTGAACTACGTAATGGATAAGTCCTATACCCCGCAGAACATTGAAACTCGTTGGTACGAGCAATGGGAAAGTAATGGTTATTTTAAGGCTTCTGGCAAAAATGATCCCTATTGTATATTGATTCCGCCTCCCAATGTCACAGGAAGTCTGCACATGGGGCACGCCTTTCAACATACAATCATGGACTTGTTGATCCGTTACCATCGTATGCTGGGTGATGATTCACTTTGGCAGTGTGGTACCGATCATGCCGGAATTGCCACGCAAATGGTGGTTGAGCGATTACTAAATGCTGAAGGCAAGAAGCGAACCGATTTTAGCCGTGATGAATTTATTGAAAAAGTCTGGCAATGGAAAGAAACTTCTGGGGGTACTATTTCACAGCAAATGAGACGTCTGGGTGATTCTCCGGATTGGGACAGAGAAGCTTTCACTATGGACGAAAACCTGTCCAAAGCTGTTCAGGAAGTTTTTATCCGATTATATGATGAAGGTATTATCTATCGCGGAAAAAGACTGGTTAACTGGGATCCGAAATTTCAAACTGCCATTTCAGATCTGGAAGTGGAAAATCTTGATGAAAAAGGATTTCTCTGGCATTTTCGTTACCCATTGAAAGATGGACTTAAAACCAAAGATGGCAAAAATTATCTTGTGGTAGCAACAACACGTCCTGAAACCATGCTGGGTGATGCAGCTGTAGCCGTTCATCCGGAAGATGAAAGATATCAAGACCTGATCGGCAAATCAGTCATGTTGCCTTTGGTTGGCAGAGAAATTCCAATCATTGCCGATGATTATGTTGATAGGGAATTTGGTACCGGATGTGTCAAAATCACGCCAGCTCATGACTTCAATGATTATGAAATAGGCAAAAGACACAACCTGCCTCTGATAAATGTTCTGTCACCAACAGCAACCATTCTTATGCAAGCCGAGATTTACAACATTGCAGGACAAACTGATAAAAATGTTGATTCTCAACTACCTGAAGAATTTGCCAATCTAGACCGATTTGATGCCAGAAAAGCCATTGTTGAAGCGTTTGAATCTCAAGACTTGCTGGACAAAATTGAGGACCATGCTCTAAAAGTTCCTCGAGGAGACAGAAGTGGCGATGTGATTGAACCGCTGCTGACAGATCAATGGTATGTTGCTGTTGATTCGTTAGCCAAGCCTGCTATTGAAGTAGTTAAAAATGGCCAAATTAAATTTGTTCCGGAAAACTGGGACAAAACCTATTTTCACTGGATGGAGAATATTCAGGACTGGTGCATCAGTCGCCAACTCTGGTGGGGACACAGAATACCCGCATGGTATGACGAAAAAGGTAATGTTTATGTTGCACATAGTGAAGAAGAAGCCAGAACAAAATACAATCTTGACGGGAAGGTGAAACTTGTCAGGGATAATGATGTTCTCGACACCTGGTTCTCATCTGCTCTCTGGCCTTTTGCGACTATGGGTTGGCCTGACATAACGCCAGAACAGGAACGTTATATTCCTTCCAGCGTCCTTGTTACCGGTTTTGACATTATTTTCTTCTGGGTTGCCAGAATGATCATGATGACACTGAAATTTACAGATAAAGTTCCTTTTAAGGAAATTTATATTACTGGTCTGATCCGCGATGAAAATGGCGACAAGATGTCAAAATCCAAAGGTAATGTACTTGATCCAATTGACTTGATTGACGGTATTAATGTGGATGATCTGGTGAACAAAAGAACCAGCGGGATGATGAATCCCAAAGTTGCTTCCCAAATTGAAAAGCGCACCAGAAAACAATATCAGGATGGCATTGAAGCTTATGGCACCGATGCATTACGTTTTACCTTCTGCGCACTGGCATCCACCAGTCGAGATATTAATTTTGATTTAGGTCGTGTTGAAGGTTATCGCAATTACTGTAACAAACTCTGGAATGCTGCCAGATATGTTCTGATGAATACTGAAGATCAGGATTGTGGCCAAACCGGTGAAGCGATAGAGCTTAGCATCGCCGATCGCTGGATCATCAGCAAATTGCAAAATACAATAAAAACCTATCAGCAACATATTAAAACCTACCGTTTTGATTTGGCCTCGCAAACTCTGTACGAGTTTAGTCGAAATGATTACTGTGACTGGTATCTTGAGTTATCCAAACCTATTTTATATGGTGATTCGGCTTCGGAAGGAGCAAAACGAGGTACTCGCCATACACTGGTCAATGTACTGGAAGCTATCATGCGATTACTTCATCCAATGATGCCTTTTATTACTGAAGAAATCTGGCAGCGTCTGAGACCTCTGGTAAATACCAGTGTTGATTCCATTATGCTTGCAGATTTTCCTCAATTTGATGACAAAAAGCTGGATCAGGAGGCGCTTGATGATCTGCAATGGATACAAAATGTCATTGTTGGCATACGCAATATCAGAGGAGAACTTAACATTTCTCCAAGTAAACCTGTGAATGTTTTGCTTAATCAAACCAATGAAAGGGATCAAACTTGTCTTGAAAGATATCGCAATTTTCTGTCATCGCTGGCAAAACTTGAGTCAATTAGCTTAAATGATCAACCTGCGCCACCATCGGCCACAGCACTAGCTGGTGATATGGAGATACTGGTTCCTCTGGCTGGATTGATTGATGTTGAAGTAGAGATAAAAAGACTGGATAAGGAAATTGACAAACTGACAAACGAAATGAGCAGATTGAGCGGTAAACTGGCAAACAAAAACTTTGTTGATAAAGCGCCACCGGAACTGGTAGCCAAGGAAAAAGAAAAACTTGAGCAAATCCAAAAGTCATTAACTAAACTTGAACAACAGAAAACACAGTTATTACAAATATAATAAATTTAACGGGATAAAATAGAAACGGGGATCGATATGCAGCAAGTTTTCAACATGACGCTTCCCTTTTCCAGTTCCTGGAAGGCTTTGCAAATTTTTTCCGTCTACAGGTTATTACTTGCACTGTCACTATTGTTCCTGTTTAACTCCAATCTTTCAACTGCATTTTTAGGTGTATCCGATCCTCATTTTTTCTATGTGGTTGCAAACATTTATTTGATTGTTTCTATCTTCACCCTGATCACAAGCTTTGTTCTTAAAAGCTTGTATTTTGTTCAGGTCTACAGTCAGGTTCTGCTTGATATTATATTTATCACATTAATCATGCATACCAGTGGCGGTAATTCGAGTGGTATTGGTGTTTTGATAGCCATCAGTACGTCAGCAACCTGTATCTTGACGGGAAGACCAACCGCATTGATCTTTTCGGTACTCGCTTCTGCCGCAATCTTTGGGGAAGAGTACTATTCAAAACTGCATTTGTCTGATATTGATGGTCACTATACTCGCGTAGGTATCTTGTCAGTCATGTTTATGGCGTCCAGTTTAATGTCATATTATCTGTCACGCAGAATCATTGAAAGTGAGCACGTTGCTGAAGCCTCAATCAAGGGTATGGAAAACATGCAACAATTGAATGAGGAAATCATTCGATTTATGGCGACCGGTATACTGGCCGTGGATAACAGCAACTATATTCGACAAATCAACCGGGCTGCCTTGATCTATCTGGGGCATACCGATTCTGTAAAATCACAAAGGCTTGATCAGGTTTCATCAGCTTTATCCAGACAACTGAATTTATGGCGAATGAACACTTATTATCAAGCTAAAGTATTTAAGAATACTGCTACAGGGCCAAATCTTATTCCCAGTTTTCACCCAATCGGTAATAGTAAAAACAATACCATTATTTTTCTGGAAGACACCACTACCTTGACTCAAAGAGCTCAAAGTTTAAAGCTGGCTTCACTCGGGCGATTAACCGCATCCATTGCACATGAAATCAGAAATCCTCTGGGAGCTTTAAGTCACGCAGCACAATTAATGAAAGAATCAGATACAGAAGATTCCGGCAACCATGATTTAATAGAAATTATTAATAAAAATACCACCAGAGTGAATAATATTATTGAAAATATACTTAAACTCTCACAACGAAAATCTGTGCAAATTCAGGAAATTGATCTCGTTTCCTATTTACCAACAATGGTGAAAGAGTACCTTGACGGAAAAGATGAGCCTCCTGATATCGAAATATTTATTCCCAATGAACCGGTAATGGTTAATTTTGACCCATCGCAATTATCACAAATTTTGATTAATCTTATTGATAATGCTATTTTTCACAGTAAAAAAAGGACTGATGAAGCCTATGTTCAAATTAGCATTGGATACGAACCACATTCAAATAACCTGTTTCTTGATGTCATAGATAAAGGTGAAGGTGTAGACGAGGAAAATATAGAGAAAATTTTTGAGCCTTTCTTTACAACCTCGCGTAGCGGAACCGGACTGGGACTTTACTTATCAAAAGAATTGTGTGAAGTTAATCGGGCGCGACTGGATTATATTCCTATTGCAACTAAAGGTTCCTGTTTTCGCATTACTTTTGCATCTACCCAGGTAACGCTTAAGACCGGATATCAAAAATCCTGATAAACTGTTATAAAATGATTATCAGATTAATTTGGCATCACTATAAATTTTGATGGATAATAAAAGTATCCTGATGAGAAAATGAAAATCGGATTTTAGTTATGAGTCAAACGCCATTAATTTTAATTGTTGACGATGAACCAGACATTCTCCAACTGCTGGGGATCACATTGTCTCGTATGAACATTAATACTATCAAGGCAGAAAATCTGACTCAGGCAAAAGACGCTTTAGGCAAACACAAATTTGATATGTGTCTTACCGATATGCGTTTACCTGATGGAGATGGCATTGAGCTGGTCAGTCACATTCAACAAACTGCGCCTGAAATCCCCGTTGCGCTAATCACCGCCCACGGAAATATGGAAATAGCTATTCAATCCATGAAAGCCGGAGCCTTTGATTTTATTTCTAAACCAGTTGATTTAAATCGATTAAAAAAGCTGGTCAATTCTGCATTAAAACTGGGTCAACAAGACAGTCAGGGACAAAAATCTCAAAGTAAAAAGAAGCAGCTGATAGGTGACACCGAAGTTATGCAACAGCTCAAACAGAATATTCTCAAATTGGCAAGAAGCCAGGCACCGGTTTTTATTCACGGTGAGTCAGGTACAGGAAAAGAACTGGTTGCAAAACTCATCCATATCAAGGGGCCCAGGTCAGATAAAAGTTTTATTCCAATTAACTGTGGCGCTATTCCTTCTGAATTAATGGAAAGCGAATTTTTTGGACACAAAAAAGGCAGTTTCACGGGTGCCGTTGTTGATAAAAAAGGCCTTTTTCAACTGGCAGATGGTGGCACACTGTTTTTGGATGAAATTGCTGAACTTCCATTTAATATGCAGGTTAAACTATTACGAGCTATTCAGGAAAAAACCATACGGCCAGTTGGTTCTGAAAAAGAAGTTCCTATTGATGTTAGAATATTAAGTGCCAGCCACAAAAATCTTATGCAACTGGTTGAAGATGAACAATTCAGACAAGATTTGTTTTATCGAATAAATGTAATTGAATTGGTTGTACCGCCTTTGAGAGAAAGAAAAGATGATATACCTAAAATAGCAGATTATCTTTTGCAACAACTGTCCATTACGATGGATATCAACAAACCAAAAATATCCAATGAAGCTATTAAGGTGCTAACGAACTATCAATTTCCTGGCAACATCAGAGAACTGGAAAACATTCTCGAAAGAGCGATTACACTTTCAAGTGATGACGAAATTAAAATTGAAGACCTGTCTATAGATCAACACATTGGTGATAACAGAGCGTTTCTATCAGATGCTGAGCTTTCCAGTCTGGAAAGAGACGAATTACCACTTGAGGAATATCTGGAAAAAATTGAAACCCATGAAATTCTTGAAGCCTTGAAACAGGCGAACGGCAATAGAACTCAGGCAGCCAAAATTCTCGGGATCAGTTTTAGAGCCATGCGATACAAATTAAAAAAATTAAATATTGACGATATAAATTAAATACTCACATCCTGATTACAAATTAACAGGACAATTTCCTACACATAATACAAACTTTTGACGCCAGTAAATCAGGCTATCTGCCGCATTATAAATACGATATATCTGATTTTTAATAATTGCTTTTTACTGTAAATTTCTCATCACAAAAAACATTAAATCAAGGATGAGAAAATGAAACTGCAAACACAATCTGACAAACAAAATGCTTTTACACTAATTGAACTCATGTTTACTATCGCGCTTTCCATGATTTTGCTTAGTGTTGGAATTCCGTCATTTAAAGATATGGTACAAAAAAGTAAAGTGACTGCTCAAATCAATCAACTTCGTGGCGCCCTGTTTCTGGCAAGGGAAACCGCTATTCAACGAAATAAAAAAACAGTTATTTGCCCAAGTTCTGATAGCACCAGTTGCAGTAATAGCTGGAGCAATGGTTATATTGTATTTATCGATCAGAATGAAGATCGAACATTTAATGATGGGGACATTTTAATGCAAACCTATCAAAATATTGAAAAGGACATAATGATAAGCTGGCGAGCTTTCGGCTATAAAAATTCACTGCAATGGTTGCCGACCGGGATCACAAATCATCAAAATGGAACATTCGAAATCTGCTATCTAAACAATCAGGAATTAGCAAAAGCGTTAATTGTTTCCAAATCAGGAAATGTTCGTCTTTCCAAAGATTTGGATGGTGATGGCATTGATGAAAATGCCAGCGGTGATGATGTGCGTTGCTAGTTTCTAAGTTCTAAGTTCTAAGTTAGATACTCGAAACTCGAAACTCGAAACTCGAAACTCGAAACTATTAACTATTAACTATTAAACTTTAACACTTTTACACAATAACCTTTCGCAGCCAACTCCTCCGCCTGAAGTTGGCTCATTACGCCTTTATCACAATAAAGCAAATAGGATTTATCTTTGTTCAGTTGTGTTTGCGAATGTAATTTAAAGAAAGGGATATGTATAACCTGATTACCGGTTAAACTTAATGGAGAAATTGCCAACTCATGAGGATGTCGGATATCAACCACGATATCATCAATTTCTGGTACAGTAACAATCTCAATGTTTTCTAAATTCTGCTGGCTTTTGAAAAGTTCATCTATATTTTCTACCTTTCTGTTTTCAAAAGACTGCTCAAGAATATCAAAATCAAAATTGCCTTCATCTTCTTCTATCTTATGAATTTTAGCAGCTGTAGTGGGTTTGTCGGATATCACGCCGCAATATTCTGGCATAACCGCTGCAAACTCCTCGGTACCAGTTTGCCGCGATAAAGAAATAATATCCTGCTTATCCATAGTGATCAGTGGTCGAAGTGTTAAGTGATCAGTAACACTGTCAATGACGGTTAAATTTGTCAGTGTTTGACTTGATACCTGTCCTACACACTCACCTGTCACCAATGCTGGGGCATTAAATTCACAAGCTACCTTTTCTGCAACTCTTAACATCATGCGCTTGAGAACAACCCCCATGTGCGCATGGTTGATTTTTGTCAGGATTTCATCAACCACTTTTTCAAAGGGAATTGTAATAAATAAAACTCGATGAGATGATGAATATTTTTCCCAAAGATAGTGGGAAACCTGTTTAACGCCAACTTCATGAGCCATACCACCAAGATTAAAAAAGCAAAAGTGGGTTCTTATTCCACGCTTCATCATTAAATAACTGGCCACAGAAGAATCATAGCCACCTGAAATCAAACTGAGACAGGATTCCTGTTGTCCCATAGGAAAGCCACCTAAACCCTGAGTTCTGGATTCAATGGTGTAAACCTTATCCTGCTTGACTTCAAGATTAACTGTCACCTCAGGATCCCTGAGTTTGACCCCAGCCGCTTCACTATTGTGAAGCAAAGCGCCACCCACCTTTTTTTCAATATCGATTGAGTTAAAAGGATGTTTACCTGTTCTTTTAACCCGTACACAAAAAGTTTTGTCTTTCACCTGACTGGCTGAATTGGCAATAACAATGTCAGCAATGTCTTCAATTGTAGAAAAAGGGTGTGATTTTACTTTTAAAATAAAGTCGATACCTGGCGTGTTTTTCAGTCGTTCAAGAATTTGTGCTTCTAATACATCATCATTCGATTCAAGATTAACCTCAACAAAATCCCATGAACCACTGATTACAATATTCTCATCAATACTGTTCAGAATTTTTTTCAGATTCTTTTTTAACTGACTGATAAGTCTTTTTCTGACAGGTTTGCTTTTAACAATGATTTCGGGGAATAATTTGATAATAAATTTCATAGAAAACAGACACAAAAAGGCGACCTAAAATAAAGTCGCCTATTTTAACTGAAAGCAAAGGGAATAGCTAAGTTTTAAGCCCTGATCAAACCAACAAACTTGCCTTCTATAACCAAATCTTCACCTGGCAAGACAATGGGGCTGAAACTGTCATTAGCTGGATGAAGCACAGCCTTGTTACCATCTCGCCCTAATCGTTTAACAGTTACTTCATCATCAATTCTGGCAACTACAATTTGCCCTAGTTCGGCGGTGTTGGTTTTTCTTACAGCAATCAAATCACCATCAAGAATACCTGCATCAATCATACTGTCACCGCGAACTCTAAGAAGAAAGGTGGGTTTGTTTTTTCTGAGAACTTCTGGAATGGTAATATAACTTTCTACATTTTCAACCGCCTCTATTGGAAGTCCGGCAGCAACTGAACCAATTAAAGGTAATTCATATTCATTCTGTTCTGTTTCGAGAATTTGAATGCCTCTTGGTTTGTCAGCATAGATTTTAATCACATTCTTCTTTTCAAGCGCTTTAAGGTGATCGGCGGCGGCTTTGGATGAACTAACACCTATCAGATCTGCCAATTCGACATGGGTTGGCGCAATGCCATAATCATGAATATATTCTTTTAATACTCTAAAAACTTCTTCCTGACGGCTGGTTAATTCTTTCACGGGATACCTCCGAAAAGTTGATCCTGTGGTTATAAACTAATCCGTTAGATCAACCACTTACAAAAGCACTACTCATAGAACTACTACTCTAATACTTATCTTACTATTTGTAAACTGTTTTTTATCTTTTTTACCCTTAATTTATTCCACTCTCTATCACTCTATATATCTATATCTCTATCTCTCTAATTCTCTAATTCTCTAATTCTCTAATTCTCTAATTCTCTAATTCTCTAATTCTCTAAACTACTCAATCATTCCTTCAATAAGTTCAAACTGGTTTTGTAACTTTTGCGATGAAATACTTCCCTGGGTTTTAACCCCGGGCGAAAACAGACTGATTCGATATTCTTCAAGCATCCAGAATAGCTTGTCTAGCTCAGATTTAATCTCTTCATTTTTTGATTCTTCACTCAAGTCCTCCCACCATTCCTGCCATTCAAACCAGATTTCCAGTGCCTGTTCTTCCTTGGGAAAGTTTGTTTGCATGCGTTTGATTCGACTTTGGATCCCCTTATGATACCTTGTATAATGCTCAAAAATTCGGTCTTCAGCACACAGTAAAACATCGCCAGACCAAAGTGAC
>JAOUOC010000031.1 GCA_029880585.1 Gammaproteobacteria bacterium | reverse complement strand
GACTAACAAGGGATTGATAGGTCAGGATCTGGAATTTATGAAGCTGGTGCCTTTGTACATCATAGCTATCGTTTTTATCCGAAGTCTTGGGGCCTTTATTTCGGGTTATTTTATGGGCTGGATTGGACAAAATATTGTTCAAAATATGAGACAGCAACTGATTGATAGTTATGTGCATTTGCCTTGTGCGTTTTATGACAAAAATTCCTCAGGTCAGTTGCTGTCTAAAGTGACTTTCAATACTCAACAGGTTGCCAATGCCTGTACCGATGCCTTGACCAAATTATTCCGTGAAGGTGGAATGATTATCTTCGCAATATCGATGCTGTTTTATACCAACTGGAAATTGACTTTGATTTTTCTGGTTTCTGCGCCTGTTATTGGATTGATTGTCAAATTTGCCAGTAAACGATTTAAAAGGATCAGTAAAAATATTCAAAATGCAATGGGTAACGTGACGCAAACGGCTCAAGAGATCATCGACGGATACAAAGTGGTTAAAACCTGTAATAGTGAAAGCTATGAGTCAGAAAGATTTGAAAAGGTTGTCAGTAAAAATAAAAAGCAAATGATAAAACTGAATCTGACCAAATCCTTTAGCACGCCAATGATTCAATTGATTGCTTCTACTGCTATTGCGCTGGTTATCTTTTATGCTGCTTTTCTGTTAGCTAAAAATGAATTAAATGCCGGGCAGTTTGTTTTTATGTTATCAACCATGATGGCAATTTTAAAACCCTTAAAGGTCATTTCCAACATTAACAGTGTCATCCAGCAAGGTATAACAGCAGCAGATAGTGTATTTGAGATTATGGATACCAATAGAGAGCTAGATGATGGTGACATATTGTTGAATGATTCCTTGAGTGAAATTACATTTAAGAATGTCAGCTTTAGTTATCCTGATTCTCAAAACAAGGTATTGGATAATGTTTCTTTTTCTCTTCCAAAGGGTAAAACCGTTGCGTTGGTAGGGCATTCAGGCAGTGGCAAGTCAACCTTAACCAGTTTGTTGTTGCGTTTTTATGGTGATTTTGATGGGCAAATATTATTTGATTCAACCCCCATTCAATCGTTTCAACTTAAAGATTTGAGAAGCCAAGTGGCTTACGTCTCTCAGGAAGTCGTGCTGTTTGATGACACGGTTAGAGCCAATATCGCCTATGGTGTCAAAGAAGTTGATGAAGACGCATTGATGTTCGCTGCCAAACAGGCTCATGCGCTTGAATTTATTGATAAAATGGAAGAGGGATTTGATACCAATATAGGTGAAAATGGCAATCGCTTATCTGGTGGCCAAAGACAAAGAATCGCCATTGCGCGAGCCATCTATAAAAATTCACCCATCATCATTTTGGATGAAGCAACCTCCGCGCTGGATACCAAGTCAGAAAGGCATATTCAAAATGCTCTTGAAGCGCTGACCAAAAACAGAACTACACTGGTGATTGCCCATCGTCTTTCAACCATTGAAAATGCAGATAATATTGTGGTGATGGAACAGGGTAAAATTGTTGAGCAGGGTAGCCACAAATCTCTTTTGGCTAAACAATCCTTTTATGCCAAACTTCATGCCATGCAATTTAAGGAAGATTAAAGCATGTCATCACTTGCCAAATGTTTGGAAAAATTTTGGTATAGCAAAAATCCGTTTGTATGGTTGGTATGGCCGCTCACATTGCCTTTTTATCTATTAACCTTGATCAGAAGGGGCTGCTATCAAATCGGTCTGTTCAAGGTAGTTCAGGTTGATAAGCCGGTCGTTGTCGTTGGAAACATAACCGCAGGTGGTACAGGTAAAACACCTTTTATCGGGTTTTTGGTCAAAAATCTACAATCGAAAGGATTAAAAGTGGCTGTGGTAAGCCGTGGTTATGGTGGCAACTATTCGGAGCCTGTCCATCTGGTGAGTGAAACAGACTCAGTTGAAAAAATTGGTGATGAAGTATTTATGCAATTCAATCGACTGAATGTTCCAATGGCTGTTAGTAAAAACAGAGTGTTGGCGGTTGAGGTATTAATTGCAAATTATGATATTGATCTGGTTATTAGTGATGATGGCCTACAACACTATCCTATGGGCAGATGCTATGAAATAGCTTTAATTGATAGCCATAGAGCTTTTGGAAATAGAATGATGATGCCATTTGGACCATTACGGGAGCCGGTTTCGCGATTAAAGTCTGTAGATTTTGTGATAGAGAATGTTAATCATCTGAATAGTCAAAAAGTTGCTGGTAATGAATTTCAGGTAACTTCAGCCAGAATGAACCTTGAGGTTGAGGGTTTTTTTCATCTATTGTCTGAAACGCCTGTTACCAGTGCTAATTTTTCCGAAAGTAGAGTGGTTGCTGTTGCAGGAATTGGGAATCCTCAACGGTTTTTTTCCACTTTGCAAACCTGTTGTAAAAGTTTCGAAAAATGCATCTTTCCTGATCATCATCAATTTACCGAAGCTGATTTCGGTTACAGTGAAGATACGATTGTGATCATGACAGAAAAAGATGCGGTTAAATGTCGTTCTTTTGCCAAATCTAACTGGTATTATTTAAGAGTGAAGGTGGAAATGCCTGAAAACTCTTTTAAAAAACTATACAATCACCTGTCTCAACAATGTTTAGAGAATCTCTTATGAACAAAAAACTTCATGAAATATTGGTATGCCCCTTGTGTAACAGTAAACTTCATTATCATAATGAAAGTCGTGTACTCTTATGTCAGTTTGATCGTGTAACTTTTCAATATGAAGATGATATTCCTGTATTGTTACCGGAAAAGGCAAAGCCAATTACAGGTGAAGCTATGGAAAAACTACTGGAAGATCAATAAGAGTTTCAATTGAACTGAGAGCTTGATATGTTTCATGTAATAATTCCTGCCAGATATGAATCATCCAGGCTTCCTGGAAAACCATTGTCTATGATTGGTGATAAAGCCATGATTTTGCATGTTTGTGATAAAGCAGCAAAATCCAGTGCCGCTTCCATTACCGTTGCAACGGATAATGAAACTATATGTAAACTTGTGCGTTCATCTGGCTATCAGGCCGTAATGACAGATCCTTCTCATCCTTCAGGTAGCGATAGGGTTTTTCAGGCTGCCGAGCTTATTGGTTTAAATGATGATGATGTAATTGTTAATGTGCAGGGTGATGAGCCTTTTATTCCTTGTGAGAACATTAATTTGGTCGCTTCACTGATTAATGAGCAGCAAGCAATGTCGACGCTTTGCTGTAATATTGACAAGGTGGAAGACGTTCTCAATCCAAATGTGGTTAAAGTCATTAAAAACAAGGTAAATCAGGCAGTTTATTTTTCCCGTTCAGTCATTCCCTACAGACGCGAAAATCCTTTGTCACTTGAAAGTACAATTCAAAAAGGTGAATTTTTCAGACATATCGGTATTTATGCTTATACGAAAGACTTTTTGTCGAGATTCATCCAATGGCCACAATCCTTTCTGGAAAAAATGGAGTCGCTTGAACAGCTTCGCGTGCTGGAACAAGGTGAAAAAATCGCAATAGCCTGTCTTGAGCAAGCACCGCCTTCCGGCGTTGATACGCCAGAAGATCTGGCAAATGCTCAGGCATACTTTTTATCAATCAAATAAATATTAAAATCGATGAAAGCTTTAAACTCAATATTGTTTGTATGTCTTGGTAATATATGTCGCTCGCCTACAGCGGAAGGTGTGTTCAAATCTTTTGCAAACAAAAATAATCTTACTGATTTAAAGATAGATTCAGCTGGTACCAGTTCCTATCATGAGGGAGAAATGCCTGATCCAAGAGCCATCAGATTTGCAGAAATGCGAGGGTACGACCTCAACTCATTACGAGCCAGGCAGGTAAATGGTCAGGATTTTGAACAATTTGATTTGATCCTTGCAATGGATGACAGTAATTATCAGAACCTGATTCATTTGGCACAGTCATCAGGTCATGGAGAGATGATAGATAAGATCAAGCTGCTTTTGGATTATTCTTCACAATCAAAGTTTAGGGAAGTGCCAGATCCTTATTATGGTGGTGAAAATGGATTTAATCAGGTGATTGATCTTATTGAAGATGCTTGCCAGGGAATTATCGATAGTCATTTTGCTTAAAGGTTAATCCAAAATAATCACTCATAAAACTTATAAAAAAGCCCTCAAAAGAGGGCTTTAATGTATTAAGCAAAGATAAAATATTATTCTTCGTCTATAACAGGTTTACTGGATGGACTGAAACTTCTGTTTTTCTGTTCATCTTTATCAACACTTGACGTGACGGTAACCTTATCCAGTGAAGGCTTTTCAAATTTAACTTCCATTGGCTTAAGCTCATCATCCATTTGTGGTTTTGCTGCAGGCGAATGAATATTTTTAACAGCTTTTGCTTCAGTTTTAACATCGCTTTTGCTTTCACTGGAACTAATTGCTTCAGGATTGCTTGCCGTATTTGCAGATTCAGATTTTACCGGTTTGGCTGCTTCAGCAATATCAATCTTCTTTTCGCTTGCTACTTTATTATCAGTATTATCTGAACCTACCGTTTCAGCTTTTTTGTCAGATGACTTTTGCGAACGAGCCCTGGTTGTCTTCTTGGCTCGTGAGGTTCTTTTCTTTTTAGCGGCTGAAGTCTTATCATCTGAAACGGGAGTAACATTAACAGCTGCATCATTTGTTTCTGAGGTTTCAGTTTTTTCCACAACAGGCGCGGCTTTTTCTACTTCAAAAGTAATAGGTCTGGGCGTAGTTTTCTCTGGTTTTACAGAATCAGTGCTCTTGACTGCCTGATCTTTAACTGGTGCAGGTTTTGTATTTTCCTGCTTATCATCCAATACCGGTTTCTGAACTCTAGCATTATCATTGCGATTGGCTCTTTTCCTTCTATTATCCCTTGACTCACGCTGTGGTCTAGGCGCTGTATCGCGTTGGGTTTGAGTATCTTTAGCATTGGTATCATTTTTTCTTTCAGTTTCAGTATTACTTCTGAAATTTTGGTTACGGTCTTTATCACGACGACGTTGACTGTTTTTGTCTCGTCGGTAGTTATTTCTCGATTTATTTCGACCACCTTTATTGTACTTTCTTGCAGAATGTTTGCTTTTCTTTTTGTCATTACCAAAAATACTATTCCAAAGCTTTGAGAACCATCCTGGCGATTTCTTCTTTGTTTCAGTGGGCGCTGGAGTAGCTTCAACAAATGTAACAGCAGCTTGTTCGCCTGGTTGTGTTGCTTGTGCATTAGACGATGTCACCATTTCCATTTGAGGTTGCACAGGTATTTCATAAGATGCGCCTTCAATTTCATCCCCTGATTTTAATCGCGCAATTTCATAATTAGGCGTATCCATATAGGGATTGGGTACAATAACAATCTGTACATTCTGTCTTTTTTCTATGGCGTAGATAATTTTCCGTTTCTCGTTCAGCAAAAAGGTTGCCACTTCAACGGGCAGTTGTGCTTGGACAATGCTGGTTAAATCCTTTGAAGCTTCCTCTTCAACCAATCGTAAAATTGATAGAGCAAGTGATTCAATACCTCGAATAACGCCAGTTCCCATACATCTTGGGCAGACATGATGTGCAGACTCTTCCAGTGATGGTTTAAGTCTTTGTCGTGACATTTCCAAAAGGCCAAAACGGGAAATTTTTGCAACCTGTACTCTCGCTCTGTCTCTTGACAAAGCTTCTTTTAATACAGCTTCAACTTCTCTTTGATGTTTGACAGGTGACATATCGATAAAATCTATTACAACAAGCCCGCCAATATCTCTTAATCTCAACTGTCTTGCGATTTCCTGAGCAGCTTCTTTATTGGTTTGCAGTGCTGTTTCTTCAATGTCAGCACCTTTGGTTGCTCTTGCCGAATTAATATCGATTGAAACAAGCGCTTCAGTAGGATCAATTACTATAGAGCCTCCTGATGGTAATCGGACTTCGCGCTGATAGGCTGTTTCGATTTGTGATTCAATCTGAAATCGATTAAACAATGGTGTTTCGCGATCTTCGTTCAACTTGACCTTGTTTTCAAAATTTGGACGAATGATTTTGATTTGATTTTGTACTTTTTCATACACTTCTTTTTTATCAACAATAATTTCGCCAATATCTGCTCTTAAATAATCTCTCAGTGAGCGAATAATAACATCGCTTTCCTGATGAATCAGAAAGGGAGCAGGGCGGCTTTCAGCAGCTTTTTGAATAGCAGTCCACAAGTTGAGCAAGATATTCATATCCCACTCCAGCTCTTCAGCATTTCTGCCAACACCAGCGGTTCTGACTATACAGCCCATACCTTTTGGTGTTTTAATGTCTCTCATGGCATCGCGTAATTCTTCACGATCTTCACCTTCAATTCTTCTGGAAATGCCTCCAGCTCTTGGATTGTTTGGCATTAACACCAGATAGCATCCTGCCAGACTGACAAAGGTCGTCAGGGCAGCGCCCTTGTTACCACGTTCTTCTTTATCAATTTGGACAATGACTTCCTGACCTTCTTCAATAACATCTTTTATATTGGGGCGACCACGAACATCTTTGTTGGCGAAATATTCACGTGAAATTTCTTTTAAGGGAAGGAATCCATGTCTTTCTGAGCCATAATCAACAAAGGCGGCTTCAAGGCTGGGTTCAACTCGTGTGATTTTTCCTTTGTAGATGTTGGCTTTCTTTTGTTCTCGGCCAACCAGTTCTATATCCAGATCAAACAGTTTTTGTCCATCGACAAGTGCAACACGAATCTCTTCAGGTTGTGTTGCATTAATCAGCATACGTTTCATAAATTTTTATCTCATTACTATAGTTTTAACGAGACAAAAACGCACTTACAAAAGAGTGAGATTGAAAAGACTTTAAAGATGAATCAGTTTATTAAAATACAGTAGAATTTAAATAGAAGAAGGCTTGATATTTAGCCTCGATCTCAATATTGCTATATAACACGCTACTGCCACCACCTTGCTGCTTATGTATTGCAAGTGGTGTAGTCAGGTCACAATTTTTAAAAGCATTGTGAGTCATTATTAATTCTTTATAAAATCCTGTTTTATAAAACTAATTCTGTTTGGTCTTTAAACCATCAATTCTTTTTCAGTGGCTTTTGCCTTACTGGCACAATGTTTTTTGTGCTGGTTTGATTGTCTATATGAGATTGGCTCTATATGAGATTTGTCATATGACAGTCAAACAAAAATTCTTTACCGGTAAATAAATATTCAAATACAGAGAGGTTAGTTACTGATGGATTTATCAGTACAAACTCGTATTTTGATTAAATTTCATTACCTTATTGCTTTGGCTGACACTCGATTGTCGACACTGCAATCTGGCAATTTAGAACGGATATTTTGTAGCAATACTTTGTACTAAGTTGCCGCTTATCAACTTTCAATGTGTGAAAGCCAGTCGCTAATGAGACGCTTATTTTGCAAGAAAGTTTCAATTGAAAATAATTCTCATCAACACTCGAACTATAGCAGGGATTTTGCAAAGCATCAATTATTCTTTATTGATTCAATTCAATTTAGAATAATTAGCAAACATTTGTCACAAATGTAAAGGTGCATATATTTTTGAATTTAAAATTGAAGAGTCATACCATGACTGGAAAAGCAGTTTGCTTGCTTTGCGCATTAAATTTATAATCCCCGATTTAGTGATGTCTATTATTAATTTAATAGCGTTCCATAATCTAATAGCATTCAAGGAGGCTGTGATGAGTTATTCTCAGGAAGTGTTGGCTTTGACACCTGAAATTATTGATAAAATGAAAACAGCCATTGAACTGGGGCGCTGGGAAAATGGGGACAAACTGACGACAGAGCAAGTTGAGTCAGCCATGCAAGCAGTCATGTTGTGGGAAGCCAGCCACAAAGGTAATAAGAAAAAAGAACCTTTTGTTATTGATTATGATGGTACACTGTCAACAGGCAAGGGACAGAATATTGAATCTTCCACAAGTCCAACAAATTTACCTGAGAATATCATTATAAAGAATAAGGTTTGATATGTTACAAACAGTCATCAGAAAGGAACATAAAAACGATTGGGAAAAACGCGTAGCATTGACGCCGAGAGATATCTCGGATTTGCGGCAAAAAGGATTTCCAATTACTGTTGAATCAAGTCACATTCGAATTTATTCTGATAAAGACTATCAAGCCTCCGCTATTGATACTTCTGCAAATGTTAACGATGGGCAATTTGTGGTTGGCATTAAAGAGCCGCCTGTTGATTCCATTCAGCCCAATCAGGTTCATCTGGCTTTTTCTCATACCATCAAAGGGCAAACCTATAATATGCCCCTGTTGCAGAAGTTTATTGATCAAAAAGCGACCCTGATAGATTATGAGCCGATTGTAGATTCAAATGGCAAACGAACGATTGCATTTGGTCGATTTGCGGGTATTGCAGGTGCTATTGACAGCTTCCATGCAGCAGGAGAAAAAAACTGGTTAAACAATAAAGCTTCACCGTTAACTCAAATCAAACAGACCTGGCAATACAAAAATCTGCAAGATGTTAAAAAATCATTCGCAGACATTGATTTGAATATCGGCTTGAATGCGCCAAATGGAAAACCTGTTCGTGTTCTGATAGTAGGAAGTGGCAATGTTGGCAAGGGATGTGAAGAAGTATGCCAATGGTTAGGGTTGCAAAAGGTAGATGTTGAAGAATTGCTTTCTCAGGAAACTCTTGAAGGAAATTGGTACGCTGTTGCCAGTAGCAGACATATTCATCAGGCAAAGGATGGCTCGCCTTTTGATATGAATGATTTTGTGGAGCATGGAAAAGAAAAATACGTTAGTACATTCGATAAATTATTAGGCAAGTTTGATATTTTATTGCAAACACCTTACTGGACAGATAAATATCCGAAACATCTTGATAGAGAGCGGATGATGGAATTTCGTAATCAATTGCCGGATGTGATTGGTGATATTAGTTGTGATATTAATGGTTCTCTTGAGTGTACCCAAAAACCATCCTGTATTGACAATCCCATCTATACCTATTTTGTTGAATCAGACTCGATAGTTGATGGTATAAAGCCAGAGGGTATTGCGGTAATGGCAATTGATAATTTACCCTGTGAGTTATCGCTAGATGCTTCAGATTATTTTTCAGAGCGTTTAAAAGGTTATATGCCTTTACTGATCAATATGGATTTAAGCCAACCTTTTGAAAACTGTGGACTAACGGAAGATTTACTGAATGCTGTTATCGTTTATAACGGAAATTTAACGCCAAAATACCATTATTTGGAAAAGTTTTTGTAATAAATAGGCATCCTATGCATCAAAAGTTGAGTTATTTATATTAAAGTAATGGCATAAAAATTTGAACTTTTAGCAAAAACAGGTATCCTATGACTTGAATTCAGGCAGTCAGGCTTGAATTTATAGTTGGAATAGACCATATAGTAAGTGATGAAAAAGACATATTGCAAAAAAATCATATTGTTAATTGTAATGCTTCTGTTGAGTAGAAGTATTGCTTTTGCTGCACCTGTCTGTTCAATGCCTGATAACCATCAATCAAGTGATATAGTTCAGTTTGAAGCGGTTGATAATCAAACAAATCACCATATGATGATGGGGCATGGTGACATGATAATGAGCGATACCTCTTCGGAATCCGGTTCTCTAACAACTCATCCAGATGATTGTTGTGATGAAGATTGTTCTGATTGTGTGATGGCAAGTTGTGGTCATAATATTTCTTACATTACACAGGTTACTGATCTGCTTTCAACTCTAGGTAATGGTAAGTTTGCTGAGCAAAAACCGATTTATCTTTCCCATTTTCCATCCTTTCTTTTTAAACCCCCAATCCTTTCTCTGGGATAAATCCGTCCAAAGCTTTCCTAATCTTGAGTAATCCATTTCAGGATTCATTCAATATATATTCAGAGAGTTTTGGCTTAAAGATTATCCGGCCATTGTTATTTGTATTGCCGGGAAATAAATAAATTTAACCAGAGACTATTATGTACAAAAGAAAAATTAATTGGGTTGTGGCAATCCTGATCATTGCTGCTATATTGTTTTTTTCAAAACATCTGAAAGCTGATTTAAACGATGAGGCTATTGGTAAACCGCTAGATATGCAGCAGGCTATTCGTCTTGCACAAAAGCATGACCCTTTAATTCAGGCCAGCGTAAGTGAAGAAAACGCCTACAGATCCAAAAGTATATCCGCAGGAACACTACCGGATCCGATGGTGAGTCTGAATCTGGCTAACATTGATACTGATACCTACGATTTAAAAACTCAGGCAATGTCACAGGTTAAGATTGGTTTTTCACAATCAATTCCGCGAGGTGACACACTGGATCTGCAAAGACAAAAACTGGATCAGCATTCTCAAGAGTATATTTTCGTTCGATTGAACCGAATTGCCGAAATTCAACGAGAAGTTGGTAGTATCTGGCTGGACTTATATGCTGCCGAGAAAAGTATTGATCTGATAATGCAAAACAAGGTGTTATTTGAGCAATTGACGGATCTGGTACAAAGCAGTTATTCAACAGGTGTTGGCAAGACTCGTCAACAGGATATGATCAGGGCAGAGTTGGAGTTAACTCGATTAAAAGATCAATTAACCGACTTACAAAGACAAAAACAAAATCATCTGATTCAATTACAAAACTGGTTAAAGCTCGAATCTCTTTCAGGCTATCTGGATTCAGGTTTGAAAACAAATCAACAAAATCAGAATAATCAGCAAAATCAGTTTGCCGAGTCAGACAATCTAAAAATAAGTCTTAAATTGCCAGTGATCGATATTTCCAATACACAGCTATTGAAACAGGATGTATCACGTCAATACATTATGGATTTGTTAATGCAACATCCCAAAATGCAGCAACTCAACCTTAAAGTTGAAGCTGGAAATACTCAAATTGCCATTGAGGAACAAAAGTACAAGCCTTCCTGGAATCTTAATTCCAGCTATGGTTATCGTGAAAGCGATCCTTTTGGTAATGAACGTGCCGATCTGTTTTCTATCGGTGTTTCTTTTGATGTGCCTTTGTTTACTGGTAACAAGCAGGACAAAGATGTGGAATCGGCAGTATTTAAACAGTCCAGTATCAAGTCACAAAGAACGCATTTGTTTAAAACAATGTTAACCGGACTTGAAAATGCCAAATCAAATTATCTGTTACTGAAAGAAAGGCAAGCACTTTATCAAAATCACTTATTGCCACAAATGAGTCAGCAGGCTGAAGCTTCTATTAATGCCTATACCAATGATATCGGCGATTTCGCCGAGGTAGTTCGCGCCAGAATTGCCGATTTGAACGCACAAATTCAGGGTTTAAATATTGATGTAGAAGTGCAGAAAACTGCGCTGATGTTAAATTACTTTCTTGCTGCCACTCATCCGCAGCAGGCAATTGAAATGGGGAGTAAGTAAGATGAAAAAGCAAAACAATCAAAATAATTCATATGTTTTGGTAGCAGGTACAGCGATCGTCAGTCTAATCGTTACCTTTGTGTTTATTTCCATAATCATGCCATCAGATGATGCAGATAAAACAGAACAACTCTGTTGGGTTGCACCGATGGATCCGAATTATAAAAAGGCCAAGCCAGGCAAGTCGCCAATGGGTATGGATTTAATCAATGTTTGTGAAGAAGGTAATATCTCTTCTGATGATGGCGTAATTTACATTGAACCTCACGTTGAAAATAACCTTGGGGTCAGAGTGGCAATAGTAGAAAAAGGTCAACTCAGACAGAAAATTAATACGGTGGGTTATGTGGCCTATGATGAAAATTATCTGATCCATATCCATCCACGAGTAGAGGGCTGGGTTGATAAGCTATTTATAAAAACGGCGGGTGATCCGGTGAAAAAGGGCGATCCGGTTTACAGTCTTTATTCACCTTCACTGGTCAATGCTCAGGAAGAATATCTTTTAGCCTTGCAAAGAAATAATCAGCGTTTGATCAAAGCGGCTGAAGACAGAATGCTTTCCTTGCAATTTCCACAAAAGACTATTGATGATTTAAAGAGAAGTCGGACAGTAAAACAATCGGTGACATTTTATGCGCCACAATCAGGCGTGATTGATAACCTCAATATCCGTGAAGGCTTTTATGTCAAGCCCGGTACAACATTAATGTCAATTGGTGCGGTGGATAAGGTTTGGGTTGAAGCCGATATTTTTGAAAGACAGGCCGCGGACATCAAAATCGGGTTACCAGTTGTGATGCGTCTGGATTATTTACCTGGCAGAGAATGGCTGGGCCAGGTTGATTATGTGTACCCAACACTGAATATCAAAAACAGAACATTTAAGGTCAGACTCAAGTTTGATAATAGTGATGAATCTTTAAAACCTAATATGTTCGCTCAGGTTTCTATTTTGTTAGCTTCTGAGCAACCTGTTCTATTGGTACCTCGAGAATCCGTTATGCGTTTTGAAAACAGTGACAGAGTGGTTTTGGCTTTAGGTAATGGGCAGTTTAAATCGGTAAACGTAAAAGTAGGGCGCTATGATGACAAAAGTGCCGAGATACTGTCAGGTTTGCAAGAGGGTGAATATGTCGTTTCCTCGGCGCAATTCCTGCTTGATTCAGAATCCAGCAAAACCTCAGACTTTAAGCGTATGCAAAATGATGCAATAGACAAGGTCTGGACAGCAGTGGTGATCAATCAGGTGATGGCTGAGCATCGTATGATTAATATTGATCACGATCCTATTAAAGAATGGGGATGGCCAGCTATGACGATGGATTTTGTGGTTGCTGAAGATGTCGATATCAGTGAATTAATAACTGGTGAAACATTGCATGTGGAGATCAGAAGAACGGCATCTGGAGAATTTGAAGTTATCACTATTCATGATCCAGATGAAGAATTAGATGCAGGTAATAACTCAGCCACAGTGGCAGGTGTGATTAATAGTATCGACCATAAGTCAGGGATTGTTAATATCAGTCGTGAAGCGATTGAAAAGTGGGACAGGCCAGCAGCAACTCTGGATTTTGTTATCAGTGATGGTGCAGATTTATCAGGTATGAACTTATCTGATATCGAGTCAGGCATGAATATTGTTTTCACATTTCATCTTGAGAATGAAGAATTCTATATAACCCATATTCATCTCATGAATGATATGAATTCCGAAGAGGAGAATGGTCATCAGGAGAATGATCTAAAAGAGAATGATCATCAGGAGAAAGACCATGATTGAAGCCGTTATTCGATGGTCTTTGAATAATCGCTTTTTTGTTATTCTGGCCACATTTATTTTAATCAGTTTGGGTATTTATTCGCTTAAAAATACACCGGTGGATGCCATTCCGGACTTATCTGATGTTCAGGTGATCATCAAAACCAGTTATCCCGGTCAGGCACCACAAGTGGTGGAAGATCAAGTGACCTATCCACTAACAACAGCCATGTTATCAGTGCCTGGAGCTGAAACGGTAAGAGGTTTTTCCTTTTTTGGCGATTCCTATGTTTATGTGATTTTTGATGAAAATACGGATCTATATTGGGCAAGAAGTCGGGTGCTGGAATATTTAAGTCAGGTTATGCCTTCACTGCCTTCCAGTGCCAAACCGCAACTGGGTCCTGACGCAACCGGTGTTGGATGGGTTTACTTGTACGCGCTGGCAGACAGAACTGGTCAGCACGATATTAGTCAACTGAGAAGCTTGCAGGACTGGTTTTTAAAGTATGAACTGCAAACTGTAGCTGGCGTCTCCGAAGTTAGCGCTTTGGGTGGGATGGTCAAACAATATCAGGTCAGGGTGAATCCCGATAAATTAAGTGCTTTTAACATTCCTTTGGCGCATATTCAGATGGCAATCAAAAGAGGCAATCAGGAGATTGGCGCTTCTGTTGTCGAAATGTCTGAAGCGGAATATATGGTCAGGGCAACAGGTTACATCAAAAGTGAAGCCGATTTGGGCAACATTCCACTTGGAGTCAATGATCATGGAACGCCTTTACTATTAAAAGACATTGCCGATATTTCACTAGGACCTCAAATGCGAAGAGGTGTCGCTGAATTAAATGGTGAAGGCGAGGTAGTCGGTGGCATCATCGTTATGCGCTTTGGCGAAAATGCTCAGGAAGTTATTGCGGGCGTTAAAGAAAAACTCTCGCAACTGGAAAAGAGTCTGCCAGAAGGTGTTGAAGTCATCACCGTTTATGATAGAAGTGCCTTAATAGAAAGAGCAATCGATAATCTGTGGTTTAAATTATTAGAGGAGTTTTTGGTCGTTGCCTTAGTTTGTATGGTGTTTTTATATCATGTGAGATCGTCACTGGTTGCTATTGTCAGTTTACCTGTTGGTATTCTGATGGCTTTTATTATCATGCACTGGCAAGGGCTTAATGCCAATATCATGTCTCTTGGCGGAATTGCCATAGCCATTGGTGCCATGATAGATGGCGCCATCGTAATGATAGAAAATATGCACAAGCATATGGAAAAAGAGGCGGTCACTGATGAAAATCGCTGGGAGATAGTTAAAAAGTCAGCCATTGAAGTAGGGCCAGCCCTGTTTTTCAGCTTGTTGATTATTACCGTCAGTTTTGTGCCAGTATTTACGCTGGAAGCGCAAGAAGGACGTATGTTTTCTCCATTAGCTTATACCAAAACCTATGCCATGGCAGCCGCTGCAATTTTGGCAATTACACTGGTTCCTGTGTTAATGGGCTATTTTATTCGAGGCAAGGTAAAGCCGGAGCATGAAAACCCGATTAACCGCAAGTTAACGGAATATTACCTTCCGATCCTGAAAAAAGTTTTGAGCAAGCCGAAAGAAACTTTAATTGGAGCAGCTATTGTTCTGTTTATCGGTTTCGTGCCAGTGATGATGGATAAGATTGGCAGTGAGTTTATTCCGCCGCTGGACGAGGGTGATTTAATGTATATGCCAACCACTTATCCCGGCATATCCATTGGTGAAGCCAGAGAGCTGCTGCAGCAAACAGACAAGCTGATCAAAACCATTCCTGAAGTTAAAAATGTGTTCGGTAAGGTTGGGCGCGCAGAAACGGCAACAGATCCCGCACCCTTAACCATGATAGAAACCTTTATTCAACTAAAGGATCAAAGTGAATGGCGTGACGGTGTTACCACTGATTCGATCATTGCTGAACTTAATAGTCTGGTGAAATTTCCGGGATTAACCAACGCCTGGGTAATGCCTATCAAAACCAGAATCGATATGCTGGCAACAGGTATTAAAACGCCCGTGGGCATCAAGGTAGCAGGGCCAAAACTGGATGTGATTCAATCCATTGGTATGCAGCTGGAGTCTATTTTAGCTGAAGTGCCAGGTACGGCCTCGGTTTATTCAGAAAGAGTGGCAGGTGGGCGTTATATCAAGGTTGATATTCAACGTGAAAAAGCGGCACGTTATGGTTTGAATATTGCTGATGTTCAACAGGTAGTGGCAACAGCCATTGGTGGTATGAATGTCACCAACACGGTTGAAGGTCTGGAGCGTTATCCGGTCAATCTTCGTTACCCACAGGATTATCGTAATTCACCAGAACAACTTTCGCTACTACCTATTATTACGCCAGCAGGTCAGAGAATTGCTTTGGCTGATGTGGCCAATATTTTTATTGAAGATGGCCCGCCGGGTATCAAAAGCGAAAATGCGCGGATCAATGGCTGGGTTTACATTGATATTGAAGATATTGATGTGGGTAGCTATGTTGAAAATGCCAAAGCCGTTGTTGAACAGCAGCTTGATTTGCCTGCGGGCTATTCAATCAATTGGTCGGGTCAGTATGAATATATGATGCGAGCCAAGGAAAAACTGAGTTATGTAATTCCCTTGACCCTGGGCATTATTCTGGTACTGCTTTACATGAATTTCAGAAATTTTACTGAAGTGCTGATCATCATGGGCACTTTGCCATTTGCCATGGTGGGTAGCATCTGGTTGATGTTTGCACATGGCTTCAACTTCTCTATTGCTGTTGGAGTGGGTTTTATCGCTTTGGCCGGTGTGGCAGTTGAAATTGGTGTGATTATGCTGGTTTATTTAAATCAGTCTTATCAAGAAATGATCAAAGTAAGTGAACAGAAGGGTATTAAACCTTCAATTATTGATTTAACTCAGGCTGTTATTGAGGGCGCTGGACATCGTGTCAGACCTATTATGATGACGGCTGCTGCAATTATTGCCGGTTTGATACCTATTTTATATGGTAGTGGTACCGGATCAGAAGTCATGAGCAGAATTGCTGCGCCAATGGTTGGCGGAATGGTGAGCGCTGTAATATTAACTTTGCTAGTTTTGCCAGTAATTTACTTTTTGTGGAGAAAAAATTCATTAACTAATCGAGGACTCGAAAAATGAAATATAAACAATTTAAATTTGTACAGGTAGTTTGGTTGCTTTTGCCTTTTGTAGCCTATGCAGGAGGTGGAGGTCATCATGATCATGGTGATAGTGAAGCTGCTGTCAGCGTAGTTGGAAAGCCAGCAGATAAAAGTGCATCAACTCGAACTATCAAGGTTACTACTGAAGATACGATGAAATATAATTTTTCCGAGTCGTTAAATATTCAATCGGGAGAAGTGATTACTTTTGAAGTGACCAACAATGGCAAAATTCCACACGAATTCTCCATTGGTAATAAGGTAGAACAGGATAAGCACCGGGAAATGATGCGAAAAATGCCAAATATGGTTCACGAAGATGGTAATACAGTGACTGTAGCGCCAGGTGAAACAAAAACCTTAACATGGCAATTTAAGGGTAATGAAGAAGTGGTATTTGCCTGTAACATTCCAGGTCATTATGAAGGCGGCATGTTCGCAAAGGCTAATCTGTCAAATTCAGATGATGATAAAAAGATTCAGTCTATTATCAGTCAAATTAAATACGGCTGGGAAAATGGTAATGGAAAACCTTTCAGAGATAACTTTCTTGATTTTGAGGGCGCGCGTTATATTGAGTCGGGTGGTCAAAATGAAGGGCTTGATGATTTGGTGGTTAATCATGTTGAGCCGGAAAAAGATGCTTTGGAATATCTAAAGCTGGATTTTTCCAATATCGAAATTCATTACGAAGGTGATTTTGCATGGGCTGTGGCCAATACTCGAGTAAAAGGTAAAGTCAGAAAAAATGGTCGAGTTTTTGATAAAGCGGGTTTCCAGACTTTCCTTTTCCGTAAAATAGAAGGGCAGTGGAAAGTGGTTCATACTCATTCTTCTTCAAGGGACTATAAACCAAAGAAGTAGCGTAGCCGGCTATAAATATGGAAGTATAAAAAAAGGCCTGATAAAAAATCAGGCCTTTTGTATTTGGCTCCCCCTCTCCGATTTGAACGGAGGACCTGCGGATTAACAGTCCGTCGCTCTAACCAACTGAGCTAAGGGGGAATAGTGTCTCTCGTTGAGAGGAGCGCAATAATAAAGAAGATTTGCATACTGGTCAACATTGAATTTAAAAAAAGTGAATCTTTTTATTAAATTTTTTTTCATTGCGTCAGCATGTTGGTTTTTTTGGATTATTTTTGAGCAGAAATATCATTAATCTCCTCACTCAGAGAGATGTAGGGCAGATAAGCAAAGCGTCATCCGCCAAATAACTAGAAAGACCCCATATATTTTGTAGGGCGGGATAGCCTGCGTTTCCTGCTGTTGGTTTTTGGTTAGCAGAAAAGATGCGGTTCGTTCCTCACCAGCATCCTACTAACAAGGTGAATCGCGTAGCGAGAGAGGGCGGCCTGGGCTGGACCAGAATCCATAAATTCCCTCTAACTTTAGGATAGGGAAAGAGGGCATTGCAT
>JAOUOC010000167.1 GCA_029880585.1 Gammaproteobacteria bacterium | reverse complement strand
GAAAATCAAAACATGCTGAGGAAATAGTTAGCTGGAATATGGTTTTCCCTAATCAGGCCAACCCCAATGGAAACATGTTTGGTGGAGAGGTATTGGCGATTATGGATTCAACAGCTGCCATGGCCGCCAAACGTTTTTCCGAAAAAGAAGTGTCTACGGTTACGACTGAAGCGGTTCATTTCGAGAAGCCCATTTTGGTCGGTGACAACATCAAAACCACTGCCAAAGTTGTTTTTGTCGGCAATACATCCATGATTGTTAAGGTGGATGTTTACCGTGATATTGGCAATAACGATTTAATGAAATGTGTGAGTGCTTTTTCCGTTTTTGTTGCTTTTGATTATCGCAAACAACCAGCTCAGGTTCCAAATCTACTGCTTGACGAAAATGATAAACTCGCTCACCAAATGGCTTTAATTGTCAAAAATTCTGCAGCTCAACGTGATAATGAATTAGCCAAATTATTTGACAAACATTGAACTTTTTTAATCTAATCACCTTCTAACTAATCATAAAATTACAAGTTGTTTAATTATGCGCCTATATCTTTTTTTGTTATTGCTTTTTTCCACCAATCTTTTTGCTAATCAGACTTCTACTCAAACACAGCAAGAAATAGATTATCTTATTAATTTCGTCAACAATTCTGGCTGCCAGATGATTCGGAACGGTAAAGGATACACGGCCGAGAAAGCTGCCAGTCACATCAAACGCAAATATGAGCATTACAAGGACGAAATTGATTCAACTGAAAAATTTATCGCCTTGTCAGCAAGTAAAAGTAGTCTAAGCGGAAAAGCCTATCATGCTAAATGTGGTGTTAATCCTGAGATAACAACACAGTCCTGGCTGTTAAATGCACTTGAGGAATACAGAAACACAAACAAGAAATTAGCAGTTAAACCCTGATTTTTTGTGCATTGCAATACCTGATTATTTTGAATTTTTTGTTGTATTTGATTATCAAATTTTTCTATTCCATTTACAAAACGATCTACTTCTTCTAAAACATAAAGTTAACCTCTTAACATAAGACTTTACTTTAAGTTTTAACACTATCTCACCAATGAGATTTTTATCTTTTTATTTGTCTTTAAAATTTTTTTAGTCGTCCTGTAGTACTCAATGGTAACATCGTCCGTTGGAATAACTTTAATTCCAAATTCCATGTACCTTTCCAGGGAATTAAAATTAACAATAAATTTAGGAGTCAAATGATGATTAAACACATTCGCAACACCTTACTGGTGATTGCTGCAGTATTGTTTAGCGCATCTGCTTTTTCTCAAGTCACCTCTTCAGATATTCGTGGTGAATTGATTGATGCGCAAGGCAATCCGGTAGCAGGCCAAATGGTTGAGGTTATACACACCCCTACAGGTCGTGTAAAAACTGCTGAAACCACTGACAACGGTGTATTTTATTTAACGGGTCTGAATGTAGGTGGTCCCTATGTAGTAAAATTAGCCGACAGCTCAAGTATGCAAGCTACTCCCATTGAGGAGTTATATTTGCAACTGGGTAAAACATCTAATGTAACGTTACAAGTTTCTTCTGGTGATCAGGTTGTTACGGTTGTAGGTAACCGTTTACTTGCTGGTTCATACCAAAATGGTGCTGGTAGAGAATTTGATGAGCGTGACATTAATAACTCAGCGGCTATCAGCCGTGACCTTAAATCTGTTTTAAAAAGAGACGCCAAAGTTGTGGTTGATTCAACTGTCAACGATGGACCCGCTCTTTCTATTGCAGGTGGAAATATCAGAAGCAACAGTTTGACTGTTGATGGTGTAAAACAAAACGATGACTTTGGTTTGAACAAAAACGGATATCCTGGTCGTCGTACACCGATTTCTCTTGATGCAATTGAGCAAATTCAAGTTAACATCTCTCCTTTTGATGTCACTTACGGTGATTTTCAGGGCGGTAATGTGAACATTGTGACTAAGTCTGGTACCAATGATGTTGAAGGCTCAGTTTTCTACTTTCACTCTGATGAAAGCCTTATCGGCGATAAAAGTGAAGGTGTAGATTTAAATGTTGGTGATTTTAAAGAAGATACTTTTGGTTTTACTTTAGGCGGACCGATCGCAAATGATAAGTTGTTCTTTTTTGCTTCTTACGAAAAATTTGAATCTACGTCACCATACCAATTCTCTTTAGATAATCAAAACGGTACAGTTGAGCCAAATGAGAAAATCGGCATCACTCAAGGTGATTACGATTTGATCGCAAGTATTGCTCAATCTGTGTGGGGGTTTGATATTGGTAACTACAACTTCCCTAAAGAAGAAAGTGATGAAAAATTATTACTTAAATTTGACTGGTATATCAATGATGACCACAGAGCATCATTAACTTATCAAGATAACGAAGGTAATACGGTTAGAGATTTCTGGGGTGAAACTTTCCCTAATGCGCCCTGGACGACTTCTCAATCCAATCGTTACAATCAGGCTGAATCCTTAAAGGCTTATAGTCTGCAATTCTTTTCAGACTGGTCTTCTAATTTCTCAACTCAAATACAGATTTCAGATAAATCAGTAAAAACTGATCAGGATCCTTTGATGAGAAATGACTTTCCTCAAATTCAGGTCTTAACTGATAATGGTGGCATACTTTATATTGGCCCCGATCAATTCAGACATGCCAATGAGCTTTCAAATGACCGTTTCACTTTAAAATTCAAGGGTGACTTACATATTAATGACGACCATAAATTAACTTTTGGTCTCGACATGGAAGAGCTTGATATCTACAACCTTTTCGTTTTTGGATCTAATGGTTTCTCAGGTGGTCCTGTATCGGTTGCCGACTTCCAGGCTCAAAACGTTTTTCTTGTTTATCAAAACTCACTAACTGGCAATCCTTTAGATGCTGTTGATGCTTTCAAGTATGATATCACAACCTTCTATATTCAGGATGAATGGTATGTTAATGACCAATTATCGATGACTTATGGTTTACGTCATAGTAAATACACTAATAATGACAAACCTTTTTTAAATGATAATTTTGTTACCCGTCAAGGCTATACGAATCAGGGTAACTTTGATGGTTTAACGCTTCTTGAGCCTCGTTTTGGTTTTACCTATAACAAAGACCAAGATACAGTTATTCGTGGTGGTATTGGGCTCTTTGGCGGTGGTGGACCCAATGTCTGGTTGTCCAACTCTTATGGCAACGATGGTAAACGTAAGGTCTTTACCGGTTGTTTGGCTATTGAGAACATTTGTCTTGATGATGCCGGTGGTTTCTCATTTGATATCAATCAGAGTCTTGCAGCCGGCGGTTTCGGTGGAGCTAATGTAAACGGCGACACTAACTCCATTTCTCCTGATTTCGAGATTCCAAGCGTTTGGAAATATAATCTTGCCATTGATACTCGTATGGATCTTGGTTTTATGGGTGAAGACTGGGTCGTTAGTTCTGAAATTATTGTTGAAGATGTTAAAAATGCAGCAGTATATCGCGAACTTAATTTTCAACAGCAAGGAACTGCACCAGATGGAAGACCAATTTATCAGGAAGTTGCTCCTTATGACTTGAGCCTTGAAAATACCAGTAAAGGTGGCGGAATTGTTTGGTCATCCAGCGCTTCTAAACGATTTGTAACTGACGGTGGCAGTACCATTGATTTAGACATAGGCTATACCTATCAGGACAAGACCGAAGTTAATCCTGGTAATGCTTTTATCGCCTTTGAGGGTTATGCAATGCCAGCCAGCTATGATTTCCAGGCTCAAAACGAATACAACTCCGAGTTTGAAATCAGACATACTTTTGTTGCTAACCTGACATGGCAAAAAGCCTTGATTGGTGACAATATGACTACTGTATCATTAACCCATACTGGTCGTTCTGGTCGTCATTACAGTCCTACCATGCGTACAAATGCTGATTTTGGTGGATTCCTGTTCTCTGGTTTTGGTGACTGGGATGCTTTTAGCTCTCAATCGCTGTATGTGCCATCAGACGTAAACGATCCTACTGTAACATATGCTCCAGGTTTTGATACTAATGGATTTTTTGATTATATTAACTCTAGCGCTTGCTTATCAAAATTCAAAGGCAAAATCGTTGACCGCCATGCTTGTACCAGTAGCTGGATCAATCGTTTTGACCTGCGTGTCATGCAAGAGGTTAAATTTGACAATGGCAATGCACTTGAGTTAATTTTTGATATCGAAAATTTGGGTAATCTTATCAATGATGACTGGGGTCGCGTTCAAGGTTATGTACAACCTTTCAATGCGCCTATCGTTGATGCCAGTATTGTTAACGGTCAGTACGTTTATGACAACTTTACTATTCCTCAACAAACAGTTGCCAAAGTTCCTTCATTGTGGAAAATTCAGTTAGGTGCAAGATACCGCTTCTAATTGATGGCAAACAAAATAAAACCCGAGTCTCTTGTGAGGTTCGGGTTTTTTATTATCTGATAAAAAGTCAGGACTTAAGAAGTTGATTTAAATATATATTTTTACAGCTTTCTATAATTCTCTATATCTTTCTTCTCTTTTCTTATTAAAGTGTTTTCAATGATTTCTTGTCGTCTTTTTTTGTCTGCTCCATGCCAGCCGGTTATTTCATCAATATGACGATAACAACCAATGCAAACATCTTCTTCATCAAGACAACAAAGACTTATACAAGGTGATGCAATTTTATCTGTACTGCTCAAAACAATTTCCTACTTGCGCCAATAAGCAGGGGTAAACAAAACCAGTAATGTAAATATTTCCAAACGACCAAATAACATGGCAATTGACAGCACCCATTTTGATAAATCACTAATTCCGGCATAATTCACTGCCACCTCTCCCAGCCCCGGACCAAGATTATTCATGCAAGCGGCAACAGCTGAAAAGGCAGTGACCTGATCAAGCCCATCACCCATCAGTATAAACATAAAAATAAAAAACAGCGCGACATATGTTGCAAAAAACCCCCACACAGCCTCAATAATGTTTTCTGATAAAACTGAATGGCCTATCCTGATTTTGAATATTGCATTCGGGTGTATTAATTTTCTTATTTCTCTGGCGCCCTGCTTAAACAACAAAAGAAAACGAATGACTTTTATGCCGCCTGCTGTCGATCCTGCACATCCGCCGACAAAGCTGGCAAAAATCAATAAAGCCGGTAAAAATATCGGCCATGTCGAAAAATTCTCTGTTGTAAAACCTGTTGTCGTTGCCAATGAAATTGTTTGAAATGCAGCATCTCTTAATGAATCTGAAAATCCCTTGTCTCCATGTGCTAGCAGCACTATTAATACAACCAACGTTATTATCAATAACATACTGATATAAGTTCTGAACTCTAGATCATTTGCATAAGGCTCAATGCTCAAACTTCTTACCGTGACAAAATGCAGTGAAAAATTGATCCCGCTGATTAACATAAATATCATACAAACTATTTCTATATTGGGATTATCAAACCAACCAATACTGGCATCATGTGTTGAAAACCCACCAATAGCCACTGTTGAAAAACTATGTGTTATGGCATCGAATAAGCCCATTCCTGCCCACCAGTAACTTAATGCGCAAGCGATTGTTAACCCCAGATAAATGTTCCATAAAGCTTTAGCAGTTCCAGCAATTTTCGGTGTTAACTTTGAATCTTTCACGGGGCCTGGTGTTTCTGCTCTGTATAGCTGCATCCCACCAATCCCTAACATTGGTAATATGGCCACAGCTAATACGATAATACCCATTCCACCTAACCATTGGAGCTGTTGCCGGTAAAACAAAACCGCATGTGGCAAATCATCCAGCCCTACAATAGCT
>JAOUOC010000030.1 GCA_029880585.1 Gammaproteobacteria bacterium | reverse complement strand
GGTAGTTATTATATCCCGTAGGATGTGGTGAGCAACGAACCGCATCATCTTAAAAACAAAAGGCAGACCCGAACTCAAATCTAATGGCCTGCCTTAATTAAATAGCTTTCTTATCTATTCAAATCTTTTTAGAGGTGAATATTCTCTTCATCAAATTTAATTTCAACACCTTCAATTTCTGCGGTTTCAATTAACCCCTGAATAAAGGCCTGAATAGCTAAATGTGAGGCTCTGTGAATCAGGTAGCCTTTGATTTTATCTTCAACCATCGAATACTCCAGAGGCTTACCTTCAATTTTTCGGGCGATGTTAACCACATGAAAACCATAACGGGATTCTACCGGCTTATCAGCCAAACCTTGAGGCAACATCATTAGCTGACGTTCAAATTCTGGAACTGTTTGGCCTTTGCTAATTTGACCCAATGAACCATTGGTCTTTTTTGAAGGGCAAGCTGAATATTGCTCAGCCAATCCGGAAAATAACATAGGGTCATTTTTTAACTGGGCAATAATATCCTTGGCGTTATTTTTGGCAACTTCACGATTAGGTATATCATCCTTTGCTGCCGCCAATAAAATATGATCAACTTCCATTAAAGGCATGGTCATAAACTTTTGTGGGTTATTTTTAAAATAACGCAAGCAATCATCATCGCTTGGGTCATCATATGAAACTTTGTCAGCCAGTAATTTTTGCAAGGCTTCTTCTTCATTGTCTTTGCTAACATCCAGGCCGTTTTTTTCAGCTTCGCTTAACAGCAATTGTCGAATGACCAGCGCTTGAGCTGACTTTTGAACCACGGTATCAAAATTGGCATCCGCGTGATACTGCAATTCATTGGCTAAAGCCGACTCTTCAATTTCCACACCATTAACCTTGATGGTTGGTAATGGCTCGGAAGGTTGTGAGTGATTGTGTGAAGGACTACAGGAACTCATAATTTTGCTCTTTTGGTTAACTTGTTCTAAATAATACTTGCTTTAAAGAATGCTTGTTTTAAAGAATAAAATGTCATTGCGAGCGTAGCGCGGCAATCTCCCAATGACAGTGAATAAATATTCGATTTACATTCCACAAAGCCAGTTTAACAAGAGAACACAGACAGCGTGTCCTCAGTCATTTTACTACTATCTTTCTCTAACAACTTGATACTTTCTTCCAAAATACCAGATTGGCGCACTGATAACATGAACCAGTCGAGTAAACGGGATCATCAGAATCATACTTAAACCCACAAACACGTGAAGTTTGTAGATAATGTGTACAGACCCAATTGAAGCCGCTGCCTCTAAAGGTTGAAATGTCACAATGCTTTGTGCCCAATTACCCAAAAGTACCATAACCGAACCATCTAAATGGTCCATCGATACAACAATGGTTAACAGACCCAGTATTAATTGAATCAGTAGCATCAACAAAACAACAATATCTGATGTTTTGGATGAAGCACTTACTCGGTCATCGGCCAAACGACGCTTGATTAACATGATTAAACCAATCAAACAGAGAACGCCAAAGAATCCACCACTGACCATTGCCAACATTTGTTTGTCTGCACTGGAAATAAAGTGATGATAAATAGATTCTGGCATTAACAAGCCAACAAAATGTCCAAGCAATATAAAAATCACACCAACGTGAAATAAATTGCTGGCCACTCTAAAGCCTTGCTTACGCAGCATTTGGCTTGAGTCAGCTTTCCATGTGTAAGGTTCACGGTCAAATCGAATCCAACTGGCAACAAGGCAGATGAATATTGCGATATAGGGATAAATTCCAAAGAGTAAAAGATTTATATTAGACATAGTATTCTCCTCATAATCCTGCTACTTGGGCAGCATCAGCCTCGTGCCATTTAATCGGGATGTTTTTAACATTGTTGGGATCCAAAGCGTTATTGGAATGATGTAAACCATTAGAAGGGCATTGGCCACCAACGGGATCATCAAACTTGACTTCTTTGTCTTCCCATTCCTTATCTATTGCTTCAACAGTATCGTCTCTTTCTTCCTGACTGACAGCCTTGGCAATCTCTTCACGATCAACTTCCACGCCGGAAATATCAATTAACGAATCGAATAATGAAGCATAATAACAATCACGGTCGATTAAACGTTCAGATAACATGGTTAATAAATGGCTGATATCACCTAACCACTCTTGAGCATAAGTTGGATCCTGTTCACTTAAAAACTCCAGATATAACGGGATGTAATCCGGCAAATGTTCAGAGTTATTTTCAAAACCTTTGGATTGATAGACATTACCTAAATCTACCATTGCCTGACCACGGTCACGAGACTCTCCATGAACATGTTCAAACAAAAGTAGCGATAGTGCTCGTCCTCTATCAAACAACAGATCATAACTTTCCTGAGCGTCATATAAATCGCGAGCAGTTAACGCCTGAATAAAGGTGATTAACTTTTCTCGATTGTTTTTACTGATCAGGTCAGTTGAATTCACAACTTCGATCATATCATCCGAGGCAGCAAAAAGTGCCTCGGAAGGGTAGTCGAGTAGTCGTGATATAACTTTTAAAATAATCACGATATTATTCTCCTACCTTGAAGGTTTTTATGACGTCTCGGCGAGTCACTTTTTTGGCACCAAACATGTTGACATCACTGTTACCTGTTCCGCAACCGTTACCAAATGTAAAGCCACAACCACTTTTTTCACCGTAGGCTTGTGGTACATTCATTTCGCGATGGCCTGTCGGAATGACATAACGATCTTCGTAGTTGGCAATTGCCAGATAGCGGTACATTTCATCGGCCTGCTTTTTAGTCAAACCAGCCTGTTTCAATACTTCGATATCTTCAACACCTTCAACATTTTCTGCTCGTTTGTAAGCGCGCATGGCCAGTAATCTTTCCAGTGCACGAATTACCGGAAATTCATCACCAGCAGTCAGCAAGTTAGCCAGATATTTCATTGGTATTCTTAATGACTTCAGATCAGGAATTACACCATTCATACCTAAAGTACCCGCTTCAACCGCGTTCTGGATTGGGCTAAGAGAAGGTACATACCAAACCATAGGTAAAGTTCTGTACTCAGGATGTAAAGGCAGCGCCAGTTTCCAATCTACCGCCATTTTATAAACTGGCGATTTTTGAGCAGCTTCAATAATAGAATCAGTGATGCCGTCTTTTTTAGCTTGTGCTATGACTTCCGGATCATTGGGATCAAGGAAGATTTCAAGTTGTCTTTCATAAAGATCTGTTTCTGATTCACTGGCAGCGACTTCTTTAATTTTATCCGCATCATAAAGCAGTACACCCAGATAGCGGATTCTGCCAACACAGGTTTCACTGCATACTGTTGGCATACCGGCTTCAATACGTGGATAACAGAAGATACATTTTTCAGACTTGCCTGATTTCCAGTTAAAATAGATCTTTTTGTAAGGACAACCACTGACACACATACGCCAACCACGGCATTTGTCCTGATCAATCAGTACAATACCGTCTTCCTCACGCTTGTAGATAGCGCCTGAAGGGCAAGATGCTGCACAGGCGGGGTTGAGACAATGCTCACAAAGACGTGGCAAGTACATCATAAAGGTATTTTCATACTCGCCATAAATTTCCTTTTGCATGTTATCGAAGTTTTTGTCTTTACTGCGTTTTTCGAACTCGGTACCTAGAATTTCTTCCCAGTTTGGACCCCATTCAATTTTTTCCATGCGTTTACCAGAAATAAGCGAACGTGGTCGTGCTGTCGGTTGATGTTTTGACTCTGGAGCCGTGTGTAAATGCTGGTAGTCATAATCAAAGGGCTCATAATAATCATCAATTTCAGGTAAGTCAGGGTTAGCAAAAATATTTGCCAATACTCTAAATTTACCGCCAATTTTAGGCTGGATATCGCCATTGGATTTTCTTACCCAACCGCCATTCCATTTATCCTGATCTTCCCAGTCTTTTGGGTAACCAATGCCAGGTTTTGTTTCAACATTGTTAAACCATGCGTACTCCATGCCTTCGCGTGAAGTCCACACATTTTTACAAGTAATTGAACAGGTATGGCAACCGATACACTTATCAAGGTTGAGTACCATACCGATTTGAGAACGTATTTTCATGGACTGTCTCCTTATTAAGCTTTGTCTGGGTTAGTGGGTAACTGGCGTGGTAAATCGTTACTGTCTGAACCTTCCAGCCAGTCGACTTTATCCATTTTTCTTACCAGAACCATTTCATCACGATTACAACCAACTGTGCCGTAGTAGTTGAATCCCCAAGACTGTTGAGCATAGCCGCCAATCATGTGAGTGGGCTTCATTACCGCTCTGGTTACCGAGTTGTGGTGACCGCCACGAGTACCTGTCATTTCACTGCCAGGCACATTCACGATTCTTTCCTGTGCGTGATACATCATGACCATACCTTGCATAACACGCTGGGAAACGACTGCACGACAAGCGATAGCGCCATTGGCGTTAAAGACTTCTACCCAATCATTATCTTCAATGTCAGCTTCTTTTGCATCAGTTTCACTCATCCAGATAATCGGGCCACCGCGAGAAAGCGTAAGCATTAACAGGTTATCAGAGTAGGTACTGTGAATCCCCCATTTTTGATGTGGCGTAATCCAGTTTAAAAGTATTTCTTTATTGCCATTACTTTTTGTACCTTTAACAATATCAATTGTTTTGGTATCAATGGGTGGACGATAAGAAACCATCTGTTCACCAAATGCTTGCATCCACTTATGATCCTGATAAAACTGTTGACGACCTGTAATTGTTCTCCAGGGAATGCACTCATGGACATTGGTATAACCTGCGTTATAACTGACATGTTCATCTTCAAGACCAGACCAGGTTGGTGATGAAATTATTTTTCTAGGCTGAGCTTGTACATCTCTGAAACGAATTTTTTCTTCCTGTTTGGGTTTAGCAAGATGGGTATGATCTTTTCCAGTAAATTCACCTAATGCTTCCCATGCTTTTACAGCAACATTACCATTGGTTTCAGGTGCAAAGGTTAAAATTGTTTCTGCTGCATCAATCGCCGTCTCAATAATAGGGCGACCTTCACTAATGCCTTCATCAGTATTTCGATGATTTAAATCACCAAGCAACTTGATTTCATCATCAGTGTTCCAGCTAATACCCTTACCACCGTTACCCAGTTTATCCATCAAAGGACCCAGAGAGGTGAACTTTTTGTAGGTATTCGGATAATCCCGTTCAACCACCATCATATTAGGTGCTGTTATTCCCGGGATTAAATCACATTCGCCTTTTTTCCAGTCTTTCACGTCAAAAGGTTGTGCCAATTCACCAGGGGTATCATGTAGCATTGGTACAGTCACCAGATCCTTCTCAATACCCAAATGACCAACTGAGACTTCCGAGAATTTTTTGGCAATCCCTTTATAGATTTCCCAATCCGATCTGGCTTCCCAGGCAGGATCAACCGCAGTAGATAACGGATGAATGAATGGATGCATATCTGAAGTATTCAGATCATCTTTTTCATACCAGCAAGCTGTTGGCAGAACGATATCCGAGTACATACAAGTTGAGGACATACGGAAATCAAGTGTTGTTACCAGATCAAGTTTACCTGTCGCGCCTTCATCTACCCATTCCGCTTCTTCTGGTTTAAAACCGCCGCGTTTACCCAGATCTTCATTCATCACGCCATTTTTGGTGCCGAGTAGGTACTTCAGCATGTATTCATGGCCTTTGCCTGAAGAACCCAGTAAATTTGAACGCCAGATAAACATATTTCGAGGGAAATTTTCAGGGGCATCTGGTGCTTCAGCAGCAAATTTCAGATTACCATTTTTAAGTTCCTGAACTGCAAAGTCCTTTGGATCCATACCAGCAGCTTCAGCATCTTTGGTTAATTGCAATGGGTTACGGTTTAACTGAGGAGCAGATGGTAACCAGCCCATACGCTCAGCCTTAATATTATAATCCAGCATGTGCTCAGAAAAATCTTCTTTATTGGCTAATGGTGAAAGCACTTCATGTATGCTGACTTTTTCGTGTCGCCACTGTGAAGAATGATTATAAAAGAATGAAGTTGAATTCATTTGACGTGGTGGTCGAGACCAATCCAGACCAAACGCCAAAGGTAACCAGCCAGTTTGCGGACGTAATTTTTCCTGTCCTACATAATGTGCCCAGCCACCCCCGCTTTGACCTACACAACCACACATCATTAGCATGTTGATTAAGCCACGGTAATTCATATCCATGTGATACCAGTGATTCATTGCTGCACCAACAATAATCATTGATTTACCTTTGGTTTTATCTGCAGTATCAGCAAATTCACGAGCAATTCGGATCACTTTGTCACGGGATACGCCGGTGATTTTTTCTTGCCATGCTGGTGTAAAAGGAATGTCATCGTCAAAACTTGAAGCAACATTTCCGCCGCCAAGTCCACGATCAATACCGTAGTTGGCCATCATTAAATCATAAACTGTTGCAACGATATATTCTTTGCCATCAGCACCTTTGATCGTTTTGGTTGGTACATTTCTGACCTGAACTTCTTCCTGATCGCAGCCATTCCATTGAGGATTGCTATTGTTTGCCGCAAAGTGAGGGAAAGCGACCGGAGAAATGTCACCACCTATCAATGACAACTGAAGTTTTGTTGCTTCACCTTTGCCACCTTCGCGTTCTTCAATATTCCATTTTCCTTTTTCGCCCCATCTATAACCGATAGAGCCCTGAGGAGAAACCATTGAATCGGAGTTTTCATCAATTGCGACAGTTTTCCACTCTGGATTATTTTCCTGACCTAAATCACCTGCAAGATCAGACGCTCTTAAAAAGCGAGTAGATTTGAAAGCACCTTTTGCCGCAGAAGATTTTTCATCATCCTTTTCAAGTATAACAAGCATTGGAAAATCAGTATATTGGCGGACATAATTGGTAAAGTATTCACTTGGGTTATCCAAATGGAATTCTTTTAAGATAACGTGACCAAAAGCCATACCTAATGCCGCATCTGTTCCCTGTTTCGGATTTAACCATTCATCAGTAAGCTTTGAAACTTCAGCATAATCCGGTGTAATCGAAACGGTTTTGGCACCTTTATAACGAACTTCTGTTAAAAAGTGCGCATCAGGTGTACGGGTCTGAGGAACATTTGAGCCCCAGGCAATAATGTAATTTGAGTTATACCAGTCAGCTGATTCAGGTACATCAGTTTGTTCACCCCAGGTCATTGGAGAGGCTGGAGGTAAGTCACAATACCAATCGTAAAAGCTCATGCAAACGCCACCGATTAGTGAAAGATAGCGGGAGCCGGCAGCATAAGAAACCATTGACATGGCGGGGATTGGAGAAAATCCTATAACTCTGTCTGGACCATAGGTTTTGGCTGTGTAGGCATTTGCTGAGGCAATAATTTCATTCACTTCATCCCAACTTGAGCGAACAAAACCACCCATGCCGCGTTTTGATTTATAAGATTCAGCTTTTTCTTTATCTTCGACAATTGAGCCCCATGCATCAACCGGATCCATAGTGGCTCTGGCTTCACGCCATAATTTTAACAAAGGCTTGCGGACTTTTGGGTACTTCAAGCGATTAGCGCTGTACAGATACCAGGAGTAGCTGGCGCCTCTCGGGCAGCCTCTCGGCTCGTGGTTAGGCAGATCCGGTCTGGTTCTCGGGTAGTCAGTTTGTTGAGTTTCCCATGTTACCAAACCGTTTTTGACATAAATTTTCCAGGAACAGGAACCGGTACAATTGACGCCATGAGTAGAACGAACAATTTTGTCGTGTTGCCATCGTTGACGATAGCTATCTTCCCACTCTCGGCTTTCATTGGTGGTTTCACCATGTCCATCTGCGAATTCGCCAGTTTTCTTTTTAAAAAACTGTAAGCGATCCAAAAATTGACTCATATTATTTCTCCGTAGACCTTTGATCGATTATACGACCGTACAAAAAATTAAATTTTTATTGCAGATGAGGCGAATAATCGCCCCATCTGTCAGATTGCTAGTTTATGGGTTTTTAAATTCAGCGCCTTTTCTTAAATAGAACCACCAGTTGATAACGATGCATAATGCATAGAATATGGCGAATCCATAGAGTGCATTTTCAGGTGTAGTGAGTTTTATTTGCTCACCAAGTACCTTAGGAATAATAAATGCACCGTATGCAGCTACTGCTGAAGTCCATCCCAATACAGGGCCAGCCTGTTCCTTATTAAAGACAATCGAGATAGTTCTGAAAGTAGAACCATTACCAATACCTGTTGCAGCAAACAATATCAGGAAGAGAATCAGGAACGGAATGAAAAACTCTTCAGGGGTTGCAGAGGCGTAGGCTGCTTGCATGTAATGGGCAACTCCAATAGCACTGGCTACCATGACAACAGCACAGATTTGAGTAACAAGTGCGCCACCAACCTTATCAGAAATCCAGCCGCCGATTGGACGAATTAATGCACCAATGAATGGTCCCATCCAGGCATACATCAGAGCGCTTGGCCCATTTGCATTAAAGGTGTTATGGGTCATAACCCCATCAACCATGATATGTTGGAAGCCAAAGATAACTTTAATAGACAATCCAAAAGCCGCAGCAAAACCGATAAATGAACCAAAAGTCATTGTGTAGATCACACTCATTACCCAGGTATGTCGGTTATCGAAGATTTTATATTGACGGTTCAGGTTTTCCTTGATTTGGCCCGGTAGTAACTTTAATAAGTAGACTGTTAAAGCAATTACAACAGGAACGACAATCCATTTGCTCACACCAAAACCTGAGCCACCAACATTTTCTGGAAGCATCAACCAAAGTCCAAATGCTGCTGAGATAAAGCCGACGAGTAACATGCCGGTTATGATAGAAAATGATGATATGGGGTTGGGGAGATCAGGAGTAACGTGAGAGGCTTTAATATTATTCATTCCCCACCATCCTACTACTGCCAATGGAATAAGAAATACTAACCAGACCAGACCAGCATTTTGTATCCAGGCATCAGAGCCAGCAGGAATTTTTCCAATCAATGTCCCGGAAGTGTTGACCAATGTCATTGGGTCTCCACCAAAAATACCAAAGGTCATTGCCAGTGGAACCAGAATTTGCATGGTGGTTACACCAAAATTACCAAGTCCTGCATTTAAACCCAGAGCAAGTCCCTGTTGTTTTTTTGGAAAGAAAAAGCTGATGTTAGACATTGAAGAAGCAAAGTTTCCTCCACCAATACCAGACAGGAAAGCAAGTATCATAAATACCCAAAGCGGCGTATTGATGTCTTGTAGAGCGATACCTGCTCCAATAGCCGGTATCATCAGTAATGCAGTGGTAAACACTATAGTATTTCTGCCACCGGCAAGACGGATAAAGAAACTGCTTGGAATTCGTAGAGTAGCACCTGTAAGACCTGCTACAGCATTTAGTGTAAATAGATCTGCTTTTGGAAAAGGAAAGCCAAGGTTTATCATTTGGATAGTGATTATGCTCCAATACAGCCAAACAGCGAAACCACACAATAAGCTGGGAATTGAAATCCAGAGGTTTCTATTTGCAACCTTCTTACCTTCAGATTCCCAGAATTTGGGATCTTCAACATCCCAATTTTTGATATCAGACATTTTTATACTCCGTTTATCAGTTACTTCAGTTGATGATTTTGTTTTTACTCAGAAGAATAAATAGCATTCTTATTAAGGTGGATTGCATAATACGCAGCTTAGTTTATATAACCTTGATCTAGATCATTTGCCTATTTTTCGTCGATAAAAGGTGAGCTGCATACTACTACTTTAGTAATAGATGGTTGCAAAGCATAACTGATTGTTTTATCTTGATTTTTATCTTGATTTGGAAAAATTTAAATGATTTTTTATTAGCTCAAACTATAAAGTGGTAGATTAACTTGCTGGACAATCTTTTATTTATTTGAAACAGTTGTATCCTGTTTAATTATTACTGGATGAATATTTATGCAAAAACGGGCTTTTAATCCTGAAAAGAAAAGCTCAGAAATTACTGTGCTCGGCTCTTCCCTGATCGTCAGATTTGCCCTGATAATGGCCATTATTATCGGCCTTGGCCTGATTAGCCTGATTGGGTCAATGCTGATTGCTGAAAGTCTCAGTGGGGATGCTGCCCAAATTAATAATGCAGGGCTTTTAAGAATGCATGCCGTTCGAGTATCTCGCGCCTATCTTTCAGAACAGGATGACAGAGCTGAATTGATCGAAAGAGAAACAGCCTTATTAGACGAGAAGATAAAAAATGCATTTCTGGGGGGCGTTATACAAACGGGGAATCAACCTGAAATTCAGCGTCAATATCAAATAGCACTTGGTTTGTGGCAAGAAATAAAGAGATCAGAAAAAACGACAGACATGAAAGTATTTGATGATCTTGTGGATGAAATTAACAAACTCGTTACTTTAATTCAGCTGGATTCTGAAAGAAAACTGAAAATTTTAAGATTGATTCAGGGCGTAGGCTTATTAGCCGTTATTTTGGTTGTGGTATTTTTTCAATTTCGATTAAATCGTACTCTTGTATTACCTTTAAAGCAGTTGGTCAACGTAGCCACTGAAGTCAGTAAGGGTAATTTTGATCAAAAGGCTTTATATAATTCTGATGATGAGCTTGGGGTGCTGGCTTCAACAATAAACCATATGTCAACTGAGCTTGCTTTAATATATAAAGATTTGGAAAAGCGTGTTGAACAAAAAACAATTGCGTTAACCCAGAGCAATCGCTCTCTTGAAATGCTTTATCGGGCAGCCAGAAAAGTGGCGACAATTCAGAAAAGTTTATCAGATGAAGAGGTGACTTCGGAACTTGAAGTGATTTTGGGTGTTGGTCATATTACTGTTTTGAACAATGAAAGCAGTCGTCAGCCTATGACGGATGATATTAATGTCAATTCAAAACAGGATATTTCAGTTTTATTATGTGAGCGTGAATTTGTTTATGAACTGAAAAGAGATAATAAAATTTTTGGACATTTGATATGGAGTGTACCGGTTGTTGAAACCGTTTATGATTGGCAAACTCAATTTCTTCAAGCTATGGCCGACATATTGTCAACCGGTTCTGAACTGGAATATACAAGAAAAAACCAGCATAGATTTCTAATAATGGAAGAAAGAGCAGTAATTGCTCGAGAGCTGCATGACTCACTAGCTCAATCACTGTCATATCTAAAAGTACAGGCCAGTTTGCTAAGTAAGAAATTTGAAATGAAGCGGAGCAAGGTAGAAATTGATGAAACCATTACGGATCTTAAGCAAGGAATTAACAGAGCTTATGTGCAGTTGAGAGAGTTGTTAACTACTTTCAGACTGAAATTAGAAGACCCCTCCCTTTTTAAGGCTTTGCAAGGCGCAATTCTGGAGTTTTGTGCAAAATGCCAGCATGATATTGAATTTGATTTTGAGTTACCTGACAATTATTTTTTGGCAAATCAGGAAATACATATCTTGCAAATTGTACGCGAAGCATTATCAAATATTCATCGACACGCTGAGGCTTCAAAAGCAGGTGTTAGTGTAAAAAAATCAGATAACCAAATAATATTGAAAATATGGGATAATGGCGTTGGATTTTCTTTGGCACCGGGTTCGGAAGGACATTTTGGATTGGGAATTATGAAAGAAAGGTGTGATTCTTTAAACGGTGAGTTACAGGTAATATCAAGTCCAGATGAAGGCACTCAAATTTTTGTTGAGTTTGAAAGGTAAAAAATTAAATTAAGGCATTCCACAAATGGATAAATATAAAATAATTCTTGTGGACGACCATCCTATGCTGAGGAAGGGCGTCACTCAATTTATTGAAACTGAAGATAATATTGAAGTGATCGGAGAAGCCAATAATGGTGAAGAAGCTATTGGATTAGCAGTTAAATTACAGCCTGATTTAATTATGCTTGATCTTAATATGAAAGGATTAAGTGGAATAGATACATTAACGGCACTAAAAAACGCTGGAATCAAATCCAAAGTAGTCATTTTTTCAGTTTCTGATAATGAATCGGATGTGTTAAATGCCTTGAAGTTCGGTGCTGATGGTTATTTGTTAAAAGACTCTGAGCCAGAAGAAATTGTGGAAAAAATTCAGTGTTGCTTAAAGGGAGAATTGGTTATAAGCGGTTCATTAACGCAATTGTTAGCACATTCATTACGTGCCGAACACAAGGTTGATCCACTTGAAAGACTTACCAGTAGAGAAATTGAAATATTAAAATTAATTTCCAAAGGGCTTAGCAATAAGGTGATAGCCAACAAATTAAATATTACAGAAGGAACTGTTAAGGTTCATGTCAAGAATATGCTAAAAAAACTGGAGCTTCGTACGAGGGTTGAAGCAGCTGTTTGGGTTGTTAAGAAAAATATTTTTAACTAGATTGATCAGTGCTTACCAACCTGGTAGAACAAAAAATAAAAAAATTGATTTACCTACTTGTTTAAAAAATTATTGGCTATTGCATCTTGCAGTAGTTTTCTGTGTTGCTCTGCCTTTATAGATATATACATTACTGCCATGCATATAGCCAATACGCCATATAGAATCATAAAACAGGCACTATGGATACCAACCAGATCAACTGCCACACCAAATATTACAGGTAGAGTAAAACCGCCCATTGCACCAATGGTTGCTACGGTTCCGCCAACGCTACCCATGTGTTCAGGATAGTGCTCCTGAAGTACCTTATAAACACTTGCTCTACCAAAACCTTGAGCAACACCAATGACTAAAATCAGAAAAGTAAATACCCAGACATTAACATAAATGGACAACTCAACATCTTTTTCTACTCCGTGAATGATCATTGTTGTAGGCGGATAGCTTAAGAAAAACAAACAAACCAGGCAAACCCAAAACACATTCCAGTTAACTGTTCTTCCACCATATCTATCGGCAAACCATCCACCTAAAGCTCTAACCATGCTGGAAATAGTTACAAATAATAAGGTCAGTAACATAGCTGTTTTGATATCCAGTTTATAGGCGTCCATGTAGTATTGTGGTAACCAGAGTAGTAGCGCAAGAAAGCTGCCAAACACGAAGTAATAATAAAGGCCAAATTGCCAAACTTTTAATTCCTTTAATGGTGCCAGATGAAATTTCAAACTGGTTTTTTTGCGCTTTTGCATATATGCCGTTTCTTCAGGTGCTACCAGCGCAAATAACAAGGTCATTAGAGTCATGCCAACGGCATAAAAAATACCAATGCTCTCCCAGCCCCAGTTTGTAATGATCAGGGGCACTAAAGCCAAAGTTATTGCAGCACCAGCATTGCCAGCACCAAATACACCCATTGCATATCCCTGATGTCTTGATTCAAACCAAACCGTTACATAGCGAATGCCAATTGTAAATGACACGCCAGATATTCCGATGACAAGTCCAACAAGAAAGTAACCTAAATAACTGTCTGTCCATTTTAAGAAAAGTAATGCCGGAATAATAATTATCATTTGCCAGATAAACAGCTTGCGGCATGAATACATTTCACAAAGAAATCCAACAGGAAAACGTAATAGCGCACCTGTCAACATAGGGGAGGCAAGGAGAAGCCCAAAATCTGTTGAAGAAAGCTGCAAAGATTCTTTTATGTTTATTCCCATAACTGCATAAAGAGTCCATACCGAGAAATTGGCAGCAAATGCAAGAGTTGCCATTATTAAAACACTTCGAGCTTGTTTCTCTTGAAATTCCATGGTTGAATTATTCCGAACAATAAAATTGAAATAAACATAATTGATGTAGAAATCATACCATAAAATGATTCACAGCCAATGATCTCGATCCGTATTCATTTAAAAATAGATATTGAATAGATACCTCTTTAGTGATATCTGTCTTTGCAATAAAGAAGTAGAAATGATGATAACTGTTATCACATTGATTTAGATCAGTTTTAATTATGTTTAACTATTAGAACATAGCGGCCGAATTTACTCTATATTATGTACTTTATGCTTTTATAAGGGGAGAAATATGTCACATGAAGGCAAGATAAATCTTTTTAATTTAAAGGATCCAAAAATCAAAACGCTGCACGTTACCTGGTTTGCGTTTTTTCTTACGTTTGTTGTTTGGTTCTCTCATGCGCCTTTGATGGTATTTATCAAGGAAGCATTTGATTTATCAACACAGCAGGTGAAGGCTTTATTAATTTTAAATGTTGCGTTAACAATCCCGGCACGTATCGCCATTGGAATCCTTGTTGACAAGTTTGGTCCAAGAATCGTTTATAGTAGCCTGTTAATAGTGTCCAGTTTTATCTGTTTTGCATTTGCCATGGCGACCACGTATGAAGCTTTGGCATTATTCCGTTTTCTACTGGGTTTTGTGGGTGCCGGATTTGTAATTGGTATTCGACTCGTTGGAGAGTGGTTTCCAGCAAAACAGGTTGGTCTCGCTGAAGGAATTTATGGCGGTTGGGGTAACTTTGGTTCTGCTGCTGGTGCAATGACATTACCTACACTGGCTTTCATGTTCGGTGGTGATGACGGATGGCGTTACGCACTTGCCTCTACCGGAGTAATTGCTGGTCTTTACGGTATATTTTTCTATACTGTGGCACGTAATACTCCCAAAGGCTCAACTTATTTCAAACCCAAAAAAGCAGGTGGTCTGGAAGTAACCAGTAAAGGTGATTTCTATTTTTATCTCCTCATGAACATACCAATGTATCTTGCGTTGGCTGTATTGGCATGGAAACTTTCACCAACAGGTGTTGCCTTGTTAAGTGAACAAGCCATGTACTTATTATGGTTTGGATTGGTTGTGCTTTTTATCATTCAGACAAATGCAATCTATCAGGTGAATAAGGATAGTCTAAAAAATGGTGTGCCAGATCTTGAAAAATACAAGTTCAAGCAAGTTGCCATTCTTGATGTAGCCTATTTTGTAACTTTTGGCTCTGAGTTGGCAGTAGTATCAATGTTGCCATTATTCTTTCTTGAAACTTTTGACAGTCTGAATCCAGTAAAAGCTGGATTGTTGGCTTCCGGTTTTGCCTTCATGAATTTGGTAGCACGACCTACAGGTGGTTATTTTAGTGACAAGTTTGGTCGTCGTAAAAGCCTGATGTTTTTAATCGGTGGCTTGGCTATAGGTTATTTCATTCTTGGAAATATCGACAATACCTGGTGGATTCCGGTAGCAGTTATTGCAACTATGTGCTGTTCGTTTTTTGTTCAAGCTGGTGAAGGCGCAGTATTTGCAATCGTACCGCTTGTAAAACGTCGAATGACAGGGCAAATTGCAGGTATGGCTGGCGCTTATGGTAATGTTGGGGCTGTAACCTATTTAACCGTTTTGTCATTTGTTGATTACAGTACTTTCTTTTATGTGATCGCTGCTTCTGCATTAATCATTTTCTTTGCATGCTGGTTTATTGATGAACCAAAGGGACAAATAGCTGAAGTCATGCCAGATGGTAGTGTTCATTTAATTGATGTTGAATAACAAGACCAAATATAAAAAAGCCTCCTTAGTGAGGCTTTTTTGTGGTAATTTAGAAGTAGAAATGGTTGTCTAAGTTTTCTGATAGTGGATAATCTTTATTTATCTGTATCGCTAACTATTTAAGAGATATGTTCTAATTTAAATGGGTAAAAAGTGAGTCAATGGTTGAGATAAACAAGACAAAAACTTTGGAAGCTGATGATTCCCTTGAGCTGTTTACAGCTAGCACTCACTTGGCGGTTCATATTGGTAAAAATTCTATAGTCGGAACTAAATCTCAGAATGAAGATTGTGCGGGTAGTTTTGTACCAGATATTGAAGCTACGCTTACAAGTAAAGGAATTGCTGTTGCAATAGCTGATGGTGTTAGTAGTGCCGAAGCAGGAAAGGAGGCCAGCCAGACCGCAGTTCATAATTTTCTTGAAGATTATTTTCAAACGCCTGATACCTGGTCAGTGAGTCATTCCGGACAAAAAATTCTGACAGCAATAAATTTAAAGCTCTACCGTAAAAGCCATGAATTTATAAATGAAGAAAAAGGCTATTTATGTACCTTTAGCGGGATGGTCATCAAATCACAACTTGCTCATATTTTTCATGCTGGTGACAGCAGGGTGTACCACCTAAAAGATGGAATTCTCAAGCAGTTGACCAGAGATCATGTCGCAACTTTGGGCAAAGGACGTAGTATTTTGGCAAGAGCGGTTGGTATGGATACCAATCTCCATATTGATTATTCTAAAGTTAATTTGAAAGAAGGAGAGCAGTTTTTATTAACAACTGATGGCGTTCATGATTTTGTCTCCTTAGAGCAAATGAAATCAATACTCGTTTCAGAACAAAGTGCGCAACAAAAGTCCGAGTCATTGGTGGCTTTGGCACAACAGCAAGAAAGTGATGACAATATTAGCTGTATTGTTGTTGAGATAGATAAATTACCGAAAGAAAGTCTGGATGATTACAATACCAAACTAACGCGTCTACCTTTTCCGCCTGAATTGGAGCCAGGTATGAAAATAGACGGATTTCTGATTAAAAAAGAAATTTTCGCCAGTAGTCGCAGTCAACTTTATTTAGCTGAAGATGAGAGTAGTGGTATCAAGGTTGTGATGAAAACCCCCTCTATAAATTTCGAGAATGATACCTCCTATATTGATCGATTTATTCAGGAAGAATGGATTGGCAAGCGTATTGATAGTCCCTATGTTGTCAAAACTTTAAAACAAGTCCGTAAAAGAAGTTTTCTGTACTATTTAATGGAATATGTTTCGGGACAAACTCTTGAGAAGTGGATGCAAAATAATAGATTTCCCAGCCCAAGGATTGCAATTAAAATTATTGAACAAATTGCAGAAGGCTTGCAAGCTTTTCATAGACAAGAAACCATTCATCAGGATTTAAAACCTGGTAATGTTATGATCACTGATGAAGGTGAAGTTAAAATTGTAGATTTTGGGTCTGTTTTTGTTGCTGGTATCGCTGAGGTTTTCAGGCCATTGGTTCATGAAGGAGCGCTTGGTACGGCCAGCTATTCAGATCCACAATATTTATTAGGAATAAATTCTGGCGTTCAGGGGGATTTGTATGCTTTGGCGACAATAACCTATGAGCTTTTTACAGGTGAACTTCCTTATGGTCAGGCTATTGAGGAATGTCGTTCAATGCTTGACTACGATCGATTGCGCTATCGTAGTGCAAATCAATTTAATCCTGTTATACCGCTTTGGTTTGATCGTACTCTGGAAAGAGGGGTGGCTTTTAATCTGGAAAAAAGGTACACAACGCTTAAGGAATTTATGAAAGATCTTCACAAACCAAACGCGGACTATCTGCTAGATGATCCTGATTATAAAAAAGATAAAAGCGTGACATTGTTTTGGCAAATTATTTCAGGTTTTTGGTTGTTGACACTGGTATTAGTTTGGGCGTTATTCTCATAGACGCAGCAACGAGATGTTTTCCAGAAATTTAGCATGCAAGCATTAATACTAGATAAAGTTCATACATCATGAATTGTGATTAAATGCATACACTCTGTATATGAAAAACACCTATATTTTTAATAAGAAATAAAAAGATTTCAATAAACAGTTGACACTGTTAAATCCCGTTGTATAATGCGCGCCCGCACTGAGGAAAACATTAGTTTCAACACGGTGCAGGATGTCTGGAAATTTAAGAAAAAAGTTTTCTTTATATGGTTGACAGGCATTAATAAGAGGGTATAATTCGCGCCCTCAAGCTGACCAAGCGAGTCCTTGGCAGCGAAGTTCATTAAAAATGTAAAGACAAGAAACAATCTGTGTGGGAACTCTTGAGATAGAGAT
>JAOUOC010000166.1 GCA_029880585.1 Gammaproteobacteria bacterium | reverse complement strand
CCAATCCCCAGTAAGCGACATACCTCCAATAAAATATGTCCATATTAACGCTGGAATATTCCATAGATGGGCCAAATGTATCCACCTAGATCCTGTAAAATACCTAAAGCTCAATATAATTGAAACTGCAGCACTAATTAATAACAGATTAAAAGGTATCAATAATAGTTTATACGTGCCTTTGTAATCCCCAAATATTAATGCCAAACCGAGTAACAAAAGTATATATATTGAATGAGCTGAAACAATTATCCGTTTGAACCCTTTATTATTATCTTTGTACCAATAGAGAAGACTTATTGCGATGCTTAATGCAACATACAAAAGATTAAAAAGAATTTCCCAGATGTTATTTATGTTGTGATCAATCATATTAAGTATATTTTATTTATGATTTAATCAGGTTATAACAATTGCCAGTTAATGGCAATATGGATGCTGGTCCAGCCCAGGCTGCCCTCTCTTGCTTCGCAATTCACCTTGTTCACCAGCATGACGCCCTTCGACAGGCTCAGGGAGCTTATGGGTTATGAACTTCGTAGGTTGGGTTAGCGTAGCGTAACCCAACAATAATATTAATCGACGAACATACGTTGGGTTACGCTACGCTAACCCAACCTACAAAAAATAATGACAAAGAACAATAAAACAACTTATTTTTACTACCACTGTTTTGCTAACACCATAATGTTTGTATAATCCCTCAAAAGATTAATCAGAATATCCATCAGGCACATTCACATCTATGACAGATATAAAACAAATTAGCCACTTGGTTGAAGATGACTTTGCTAAAACCAACGCAGTAATACTGGATCAACTCAAATCAGATGTTGCTTTGGTCAATCAGTTAGGTAACTACATTGTAGCTGCTGGCGGCAAGAGACTAAGACCTTTGCTGGTGTTAATGGTTGCCAATGCCCTGGATTACAAGGGAACCGATCACCACAAGGCTGCTGCGATAGTCGAGTTTATTCATACTGCTACCCTACTCCATGACGATGTGGTTGATGAAAGTGACAGAAGACGTGGCAAGGAAACTGCCAATGCATTGTTTGGAAATGCGGCGAGTGTACTGGTTGGCGATTTTCTTTATTCAAGAGCCTTTCAGATGATGGTTGAGCTGGATAAAATGCAGGTAATGCGCATTCTGGCCGATACCACCAATCAGATTGCTGCTGGAGAAGTTTTACAGTTAATGAATTGTAATGATCCTGATACTTCAATTGATGATTATTTTAAGGTCATTAAAAATAAAACTGCGATTTTGTTTGCCGCGGCCTGCCGATTGGGCGCCGTTTTAACAGACAATGAAGAATTGGAAACACCATTACATGAATTTGGCATGCATTTGGGATTAGCTTTTCAGTTGATGGATGATGCTTTGGACTATTCTGCTGATAGCGAAGAACTGGGCAAAAATGTTGGTGATGATTTGGCGGAAGGCAAACCTACCCTGCCTTTAATTTATGCCAAGCAGCAAACCGATGAAAAAGGCCAGAAACTGATCACTGAATGTATTGAAAATGGCGGTCTTGATCATCTTGAAGAGATTCAGAACATCATCAAGGAAACTGGCGCTATTGAATACACCACTACCAAGGCTCAATCCCATGCCAATTTTGCAAAGTCTCAACTGGCAAAGTTACCTGACAATCAATTTGTAACTGCTTTGGCGCAACTGGCCGATTTGGCGGTACAAAGATCACATTAAGTTAATCATTATGAAATCAATCATATCGACATTATTTATCCTGCTCTTCACACTGATAACCGGTTGTGACGACAATACCGATGTTCATGTTTCCAAAGGCAGAGTCCTAAAGCCCGCAGCCTGTAATGTAGAATCTGAAAAGCAATTTATCTTTGATGTGATGAAAGACACCTATCTTTGGTACGATCAGGTTCCCGCTGTCGATCTGTCACAATATGATTCTGCCAATAGTTTACTCGATGCATTAAGAGTTCACCCTGATCGCTTCAGCTATATTACACAACAAGCTGCACATAATGCTTTTTTTGATGAAGGCACATATGAAGGATTTGGTTTTTCCAGTGCAGTAACCGCTACAAACGATGCCTATCAGATACGTTATGTATTTTTAGATTCAGCAGCCGGAAGTGCCGGCTTAAAGCGAACCGATAAAATTACTGCCATCAATGGTACTTCAGCTACTGATATTATTGCTTCTGGCGGCATCAATCAGTTTTTATCCGGTTATATTGCAGGCGACAATGTCACATTTACCGTACAAACCATTGATAATCTTGTCAGCGATCATGTGTTGACTAAAAGTTTGGTTAACATCAATACCGTTATCCATCAAAGTGTTGTAAATGCATCCGGTTTAAACATTGGCTATGTCGCACTTAGTGATTTTATTGATAACACCAGTCAGGAATTTTCCAACGTCGTGACTTCATTTAAGCAATCCGGTATTAATGAACTTGTTTTGGATATGCGCTATAACACAGGCGGTCGTCTGGACGCAGCAAATTCTGTTGCCTCTTTAATTGGCGGACAAATTGTCGACATTTATAACTTCAGTCAAATTGTGCACAACGACAAATACGCCTCTTCCAATATAACAATTGCTTTTAAAAGTTTAACTGATGCATTGAACATGCAACGGATTTATGTGCTGACCTCACCTTCAACCTGTTCAGCCAGTGAACTGGTGATTAATAGTCTCGAACCATTTATTGAAGTCATTAAAATTGGCAGTCCTACTTGCGGAAAACCCATCGGAATGTATGGTAAATCTTTCTGTGAGAAATTGTTTTTACCAATAGAGCTACAGGTGCTAAACCACTATGGACAGGGCGATTACTTCAATGGCATTGCTGAAGATTGTTACCAAACTGACAACCTTGATTATGCTTTTGCAGACCTCAATGAGCCCATGTTTGCCGAAGCAGTTTTTCATATTAACAATGGTATTTGCCAGCCTGTTGTAGCACCTCAAAACCTGATTTCAAATTATAAAACACCAACATCATCACAAAAGTTAATTGAAAATTATATGTCGAACAAATTTTAATCATAAAAAGATCACTAAACCGGTTTTTTTGGGTAGTTATGCTCAGGCTAATTTGTTAGAATGCGCCCAAATTCGCAAGCTCGACTAAACATTTAAACTATTGAAGTATTTTGGGGTTATCCGTGGACAATAACGCAGTAATTCATCTCAATCTATCCAGAGATCAGCTAATCGAAAAAGCCTTGGAAAGAAAGGAAGGCATCCTTGCCAGTAATGGCGCACTAAGTGTAGAAACAGGACATAGAACTGGTCGCTCACCAAAAGACCGTTTTATCGTAAAAGAAGCTTCTACCGAAAATGATATCGACTGGGGAAATGTTAACCGCCCTTTCGATGAGTGCAAATTTGACGCATTGTGGAACAGGGTTGAAGAGTACCTTCAGGCTAAAAGCGAATACTTTGTTTCAGAGCTTCATGTTGGCTCTGATCCGGAACATTATCTGGCTGTAAGAGTAAATACTGAAACTGCATGGCAAAATCTATTTGGAAATAACCTGTTTATCAAACCGGATAATTTCAACCCTAAAGGCAAGGAACAATGGCAAATATTAAACTGCGCCAATTTTAAATGTGACCCGGAAAGAGATGGCACTAACAGCGATGGCGTTGTAATAATCAACTTTGCTCAGCGTAAAGTATTGTTAGCGGGTATGCGTTACGCTGGCGAAATGAAAAAAGCAATGTTCTCTGTACTCAACTTCAATCTACCGGCACACGATGTTTTACCTATGCACTGCGCTGCCAATACAGATGGCAAAGGAGATGTTACTTTATTTTTCGGCTTGTCAGGCACTGGTAAAACGACCCTTTCTGCTGATCCTTCTCGTTACCTGATTGGTGATGATGAACATGGTTGGGGTGTAGGCACAGTGTTTAACTTTGAAGGTGGTTGTTACGCAAAAACCATTAACCTGTCAGAAAAGAACGAACCTGTAATCTGGCATGCAATTAAACGCGGCACTATTATCGAAAATGTTGTACTGGATCGCGATAATGTACCTGATTATGATGATGTATCACTCAGCCAAAATGGTCGTGCAGGTTATCCGAGAGAGCATATTGAATTAAGAGCAGAAGATAACCGTGCTGGCGAGCCGAGTGCTGTTATTTTCCTTACCTGTGATTTAACAGGTGTATTACCACCAGTTTCAATCTTGTCGAAAGAAGCGGCCGCCTATCACTTTTTAAGTGGATACACTGCCAAAGTTGGTTCTACAGAAATCGGCTCTACCGCTGCAATTGAATCAACCTTTTCAACCTGTTTTGGAGCGCCGTTCTTCCCTCGTCCTGCAGCAGTTTATGCAGAACTTTTGATGAAGCGCATTGAAGCTAACAATGCCAATGTTTATCTGGTTAACACTGGCTGGACTGGTGGTTCATATTCAGGCGGTGGCAAGCGATTTAGTATTCCAGCTACTCGCGCTATTATTGCTGCAATACAGTCTGGTGATTTGGCAAAAGCAGAGACAATCGATCTTGATATTATTAACCTTAGTGTTCCAGCCAGTCTTGAAGGTGTAGATGATAAATTGCTTCAACCTAAAATGACCTGGGAAAATCCTGAAGCCTACGATGAAGAAGCTAAAAAACTGGCTGCTTTATTCCAGCAAAACATTGAGAAATTTGATGTTTCTGATGCTATCAAGGCTGCAGGCCCTAAAGCTTGAGAATAATCAAACCTGCTATAAACAAAAAGGGAGTCAATTGACTCCCTTTTCTTTTAACTGAAATTGGTGAATCTAGTTTCTACTCAATATTTCAACCAAATGGTAGCCAAATTGAGTTTTAACAGGACCATGAACCACTCCAACATCTTCTTTAAAGCAAACTTGGTCAAATTCAGGAACCATCATTCCTTGTGTAAAGGAACCAAGACTTCCACCACCTGTACCGGAGGGACAAGTAGAATGCATTTTAGCGATATCAGCAAAATCAGCGCCTTCGGCGATTTGTTTTTTTAGGTCATTGCATTGCTCTTCAGTAGCAACCAATATATGCCTAGCTGTTGCTGTAGTCATATAACTCCCCAGAAAATTAATTAATACACATAACAACCGAGGGTTAGTATAATGTTGCTATTACAATTATTGAAGTAAAATTTTAAACTTTTTAGCATTAAATAAAGGCATAAATCTCAATGAAAGATAATTTAATCATTTCCTGCCCATCTTGCAAAAAAAGCCTTAGATGGAAAGATGCTGGCGAATTTAAACCCTTTTGTAGTAAACGATGCCAATTGATTGATCTGGGGGAATGGGCTAGCGAAGGTCATGCCATTCCCGGAGAAAAAGTTATTTTGCCTGATGATGAAAGTGATTCTTTTTAAGAATCGGTCAGTAGATTATATCTATTTGAAATTATTTTTAATATATTTGATTCAGCGCATCTTTTTACCCATAACACTACTTATAAATACGATGTCATGTGATAGAATTCTACCTGCTTATTAATAATAAATGAGGTAGTAATAATGAAACTTACAAGCAAACTTTTCACCTGTCTTTTTATCTTCATCCTTTCCGGCTGTAAAACTGGCGGAATTCTGGATGCCATGAATAAAAGCAACTGGGAAAACAATGCAATGAATAATGCCCAGTATGATATGTCTAAAGATGAACTGTGGATCAAGGTAGACCAGTTTTATAAAACCCGGTTCACAAATATCAACTACAATAAAGACAGAAATTATATTGAGTCAGCCTGGGGTGTTGCTCGAATGGGAACGACTGAAAAGCGAATTTCCTACCGAGTCACTATCGTTGGCAATGTTCAACCTTAT
>JAOUOC010000165.1 GCA_029880585.1 Gammaproteobacteria bacterium | reverse complement strand
TTTTTGTTGTCCATAAAAAAGGTGCGAAATATCGCACCTTTTTTATTTTGGATAAAGACGAATTTAGTGAGAAGAAGATTTCTTTTCTTCAACTTCACAGAACTCGCCATTCCAGTCACCACCAATTTTTGTACAGAGTTGTTCAACGGTATGATGCTTGATAATACCACTCTCTTCCATAGAATGTGTCATATCTTGCAAGGAGTAAATAACCATGACTAAACCTACTGTACTCATAACGATAGTGTAAGGCAATGCCATTATAACCATGCGAACATAAGACAATCTTACCAATGGTGCAATTGCAGAGGTCAAGAGGAATAAAAATGCAGCTTGTCCGTTTGGTGTTGCAACACTAGGAATATTTGTTCCAGTGTTGATGGCGACTGCCAACATGTCAAATGTATCTCGAGAAATAGTTCCATTTAAAACTGCAGTTGATATTTCATTAATATAAACAGTAGCGACAAATACATTATCGCTGATCATTGATAAAACACCATTTGCAAGATAGAACATAGCAATTTGTGAATTGCCATCCATCGCAAGTACAGCGTCAGTTACAGGTTTAAACAAATGTTGATCAGCTATTACTCCAACTACAGCAAAGAAAACTGTTAATAAAGCGGTAAAAGGTAATGCCTCTTCAAATGCATGACCAATTTGTTGCTCATCTGTAACACCGCAAAAAGTAGTACACAAAACAATAACCGACAAACCGATTAAACCAACGGGAGCAAGATGAAAGGCCAGTGCTATGATTAGCCATACACCAACAGCAGCTTGAGCAACCAAAGCAGCATTGTCTTTCGAGGTTCTTCTTTCCTCTTCATATTTAGAGTAATCTTCCATTACATTACGAACTTTTTCTGGCAATTTACCGCCATAACCAAACCAGCAAGTATATTCTAATAATGCGGTTGTCATTAAACCCGCAATAAGAACTGGAATAGTAACAGGTGACATACGTAAGAAAAATTCAACAAATTCCCAGTTAGCTCTGTCTGCAATAAGCAGATTTTGAGGCTCGCCAACAAGAGTACAAACGCCACCAAGAGCTGTACCGACAGCTGCATGCATAATCAGACTTCTCAAGAACGCTCTGAATGATTCCAGATCTTCACGATTAAATTCATCAACTTCATCATCAGTATTGTGATCATGATCGCTGGTAAAGTTTTTGCCTGAAGCCACTTTGTGATAGATACCGTAAAAACCTACAGCTACAGCAATAACTACAGCAGTTACTGTTAATGCATCAAGGAAAGCAGACAAGAAAGCTGCTACAAAACAGAACATCAATGAAAGAATTATTTTTGAACGTATGTTGAGTAAAAGCTTTGTGAATATATAAAGCAGCAGGTTTTTCATAAAATAAATGCCAGCCACCATAAAAACTAATAAAAGAATAACTTCAAGAGCGGCTTGTATTTCGTGATAAACGGTTCCTGGCGATGTTAAACCAATAAATATTGCTTCAAGAGCAAGCAGACCACCAGGTAAAAGGGGATAGCATTTTAAGGCCATGGCTAATGTAAAAATGAATTGCAAAACAAGTAGCCAGCCAGCAACATAGGGACCGAACCACAATGTAACCAGGGGATTCATAACGAGAAAAGCAAGAATAGTAAGCTTGTACCACTCGGGAGAATTTCCCATAAAGTTATCGATAAAAGCCTTGGGTATAGAACGACTCATGTTGTTTCCTTAAATTTGAAATTAGAAGTGTTTGATAGTATCAATAATTTAATATTTGTTCAGCAATATGTTAAACACTTATTACAATTATGAATTAAAAATTATACTAAAAAGAAATAAAAGACTTTACTTCCCTTCATATAATTGTTTGGTCAAAATTAGCTAATAGGAAGTTTAATAATAAAAATCAAATATTCCCAGTTTTTTTGGATAAAATTTGATTTGTTTTTAGTCAGCAAACATTTAATATATTAATGTGGTACGGGATTTAAATAGGTGAACCAATAATATGTTTTGCTTTAAAACAGGAAAAAAAGTATCCTAAGGCAAAACATATCAGACCAGTCACAGTGTTTGGTTGATCTTGTTTGGTAAAAAAAAATGCAATTGTGTTTTTATAGTCAAAATTTGCATTTTATGTTGCACAGGAATTACACATGACGAATTTAATAACAGCAAGAAGTCCAGCAGCATTTGCAGAAGAATATATTGTCGATTCGATCTGGAATGGCAAGTTTGCACCAGGCACTATTCTGCCAGCTGAAAGAGAATTATCAGAACTGATTGGGGTGACCAGAACTACATTAAGGGAAGTGTTACAGCGTCTTGCCAGAGATGGATGGTTAACCATTCAACACGGTAAGCCGACTCAGGTAAACAATATTTGGGAAACCGCAGGCCTTCATATTCTTGAAACAATTACCCGATTGGATGATTCAGGATCTTTGAAGCTTGCTGATCAGCTACTTGATGCCAGAACACAAATTGGTATGATTTATTTCAGACTCGCTATGAAGGAAAATCCTGAAAAATTGGCAGTGCTTTGTGGAAAATTTTCTAGTGTTTCTGAAAACGCAGATGCTTATATCCAACTCGATTGGAGAGTTCAACATGAAGCAGCGGCCTTATCAAGTAATCCGGTGTATACATTATTATTGAATGGATTTAAGAGCATTTATTATCGAATCGGCCGTTACTACTTTGTTCATGAACAAACCAGAAATCTTGCCAAGAAACATTATTTAAATCTTCAGGCGATCATCAAGAGTGGGGATGCTGGTGAATTAAATGAGGCTATTAGAAAATACGGGCAGGAATCAGGTATTTTGTGGAGTGAAATCAGACAAAGATTAAATTCATTGAAGGATATTGAAAAGTAATAACGCTCAGTCAATTAAGAAAATTGGGTCAAAATGCTTTGTGCATTGCGTCACCATATTTGTGTGATCAGCGGGTTAAGCGCCTAATTACAAGCTTATTGTTATCTAACAGATGACTATTTTGTAACTGCTTGCTATCAAGATGTCGATAAAGTTAGGATATGTAACATATTTACGGTGTAAAAGTTGTATAGTTCAATTTTTACAATCAGGTGAATAAATTAATATTTAAAACAAAATAAACGCCATTAAAAAATCTAGTCAGGAGAAGATAGATGAAAAAAATAATGATAGGATTAACTGTAGTGGGCAGTATGGCTCTTGCAGGATGTAGTGACAAAGACCAGCCATTAGCAGAAAATAGTGTGGGTAATAACGTTGGAATTACCCAAACAAGAGCTGTGTATGCGCCTGGTGATGGTAATATTCCTGTCCCTAATGATTTAATTTTTGCCGGAACAGAAAATTTAACACTTAACCCGCCAGTTGCAGATCCAACTGATTTTAGTGATCCATTGGTGGCAGTGAGTTCTTTGGATGGTTGGTCAGCTACGGCGCCATTCGCCTTCAGCTTTTCAAATTTAAATCCAACAATAGATTTGGATCCTTCGTCGGTGGTTCCTGGCAGTACAATCAAAATGTACGAAGTTAGTACTTTAAGACCAGAAGTACTACCTGGAACAGGAATTGTTGCACCAACAGGTCCTGTTACTAATGTTATTAGAGAATTAACTGCACCGAATGATTTTGTTGCTACTTATGCTGGCCCAATGACAGTTGCAATATTGCCAACTCGTCCTTTGACCCAGCAAGCCGGTTATATGGTTGTAGTTACTAAAGGCGTAAGAGATACAAATGGAAATGCAGTTATGGCCGATGCGCAGTATCGCATTGCTCAAGCCCCTGATCCATTGCCTGTTGGCACGCCAGTTGAGGCATTAGAGCCAGTAAGACAACTGGTTAATGCAATGGAAAATGCTGCTGAAGCTGCCGGGCAACCTAAAGCCGATATTGTAATGAGTTTCCAATTTACAGTTCAGTCAGTAGGTGATGTGGTTGCAACTGCAAAGTTAGTCTATGTTGATATGCCATTGTTAATGGGGCAAACACCAGCTACCTCATTCACTTCGTTAGGTATTGATACAAGTGCTTTAGGTTTAGGGCTTCCTGGTTATGCGGATCTTTACAAGGGTGAATTTACCTTACCATATTACTTAACTGCTCCGGATAGTTTAGGTAACCTAAGACATCCAGACGTCGCTAATCCTTTGTCTGTATTGACTGATTTTATCCATGGTGCTGCCAACATTCCTGATGGTCAAGGCGGTAGTTTTCCTAACCCGTTTGCTGCCGACGTAACCACTTATGCAAATAAATTACCTCAAGTAACAGGTACAGAAACTGTGCCATTAATGGTTTCATTACCTACTGCAGCGATGTGTAATAAGCCTGCTAACGGTTATCCAGTAACTATTTTCCAACATGGTATTACTTCTAACAGAACAACGATGGTTGGGCTTGCTGATACAATGGCTTCAGTTTGTACTGCAGTAATTGCAATGGATTTACCTATTCATGGAATAGATAATACACATGATTTTGCAGGTTTGGTTTTTGAAGGTTATACAGCAGGTGGAGTCAGAGAAAGAACCTTTGGTGTTGATTATGTTGACAATGCAACTGGTGCTCCGGGACCAGATGGTAATCCTGATGCCTCTGGTGCTCATACCATGAACCTGCAATATCTATTGGTTGCAAGAGACAATACAAGACAGGCAATACTTGACCTGTTAGCATTGGAAAAAGCCATTCCTTTTATGGATGTTGATGGTGATGCTGCTCCAGACTTTGATATGAATAATATTAAATTTGTTGGTCATTCTTTGGGTGGTATTGTAGGAACCGGGTTTATTGGAAATTCAGACTATGTTGAGTCAGCTGTTTTGGCTAATCCTTCAAGTGGTTTAGCTTTAATGCTTGACGCCTCACCTGCATTTAGCCCATTAATTCATGCGGCATTAACAGCTGCAGGCGCACCTCCCGGAAGCGCAGCATATAATGAGTTTATGTTTGCAACCCAAACAGTTATTGATGATGGTGATCCAGCCAGTACTTCCGCTATGGCTGTAGTAAATGGTGTGCCTACACTGGTATTGCAAAATGGTAATGATCAGGTAATCCCCAACTATGTTGCAACAGCACCACAATCCGGTACTACGCCACATGCGGCTTATTTAGGAACTGTACCAGTATCAGTTACGGCTGCAGGACCTGTTACTGGTGACAGACTATTCTCAAGATTTATAGATGGTGGCCATTCATCCATATTGGATCCGACAGAGAATGCCGCTGTTACAGCCGAGATGCAAGGACAGATAGCTTCATTCCTGTCTTCACCAGCAGGGGCTAAAGCTGTATTGGTGTCAGACCCAAGCTTGTTAGTTCAATAATAATAAATCGTTACGCTTCAAAGCCCTTGAATAATCAAGGGCTTTTTTGTTTGTGTTTCTATTTATTCCTGAATGGTTTTGCCGTAAGATCGGGCGTTTGCAATCAAGAATATAAATGTGAGGTGATTTTTGGAATTTTTATCTGAATATGGCATGTTTTTAGCCAAGGCAATTACCATTGTTATTGCCATTTTGGTGGTCGTTGGCAGTATTGCTTCGGCTGGCCAAAAAGGCAAAAAGCCGCCTGGTGGGCACATCGAGGTGACCAATCTTTCTGAAGAAATTAGTGAGCTGAAAGATGAAATGCATAAGGAAGTTTTGTCAGAGGAAGAATATAAGTTATTGGCTAAAGAAAGAAAGAAACAGGCAAAAGAAGAAGAAAAGCAAAAAAAGAAGATACAAAAGTCAGCAAAACAGCATGATGACTCTGGTAACAAAGAGATAGAAGGAGAAAAGGATTCAAAAACAGAAATCGAAGCTTCATCAAAGGAAGAAGATGAATCTGATAATAAAAAGCGTCTTTATGTTCTTGACT
>JAOUOC010000164.1 GCA_029880585.1 Gammaproteobacteria bacterium | reverse complement strand
TGCATGAATAAAGTGATTATTTTCCAAGTCAAAAAAAGTAGTCACCATCGGTTTTGTTGGTGCATCATTATTGCTGTGAGCAACTATACCCAGCTTGTTAGTTGTTAGCGTTACTAAACTTCCAACAGGATAGACGCCAAGACACCTTATAAATTTATCCACCAGACCAGCGTCTAATTCACCATTTTTCGCCAATTCTCTTAATATAGCGAAGGATTTGGTTTGTGGTAATCCTTGCTTGTAAACCCTGTGAGCAATTAAAGCATCATAAATATCACAAATGGTAATCATTTTATCAAAATAAGAAAGTTCTTCTTCTTTTAAACCGAGTGGATATCCCTTTCCATTCAGTTTTTCGTGGTGATTGGAGGCAACTGAACGGCTAATGTTATTAATACCTTTAGTACTTTCAAGAATTTCACGCGTGTAAACCACATGCAATTTCATTTGCTCAAACTCTTCATACGTCAATTTGCCAGGTTTATTCAAAATTTCTTCCGGTACTTGTATTTTGCCTACATCATGTAAAAATGCGCCTGTTGCAAGTTGCGTTATCAAATCTCTGTCCAAATCAAGATATTTTGCGAAAAGTGCCATTAATATTGATACAGAAACGGAGTGCTCTAACAGGTATTTATCTTTGATGCGAATATTGATGACGCAGGCAATAGATTCCGGATTCTCAAAAATAGACTCGATTGTATCATTTACAAGGGACTTAACAGGTTCGGTGTCAATTGAATTTCCTGCTTTGATATCATCAAGAATTTTTGATTGCACCTGTACCGCTTCATCAAAGGTCTCTTTGGCTTTAATCAGGCCTTCGACATATTTGGCACTTTTACTGAGATGAGGCTCCTCAACTGAAACCTTGTCAACAAAAGATAAATCATTCTCAGATTCTTTTATAGGCTCAACATCATGCCCTTCTCCTGAATCTTCCAGAGGTTCATCCTCTTCCATTTTTTTAGAAGTATCAACTTCAACACTTATGACGCCCTTTTTCTTAAGGATTTCAATCAAAGACTGTGCTTGAACAAAACCCGAAGACTTGATTTTAAAATTGCCCTTTTGCTCAACAATGGCTACTACGAAATCACCAACTTCCAGTTGTGATACAGGCTTTTTAATTATCATTAAATTTTTTCCGAGATTATTTAACGCTGTTTTTCAACGACTACAGCTAACATCGTCTTGTTATTTGAAATAGCAAGACGTGAAATCTTACTTATCTTAAAATTAGTCGAGTTTTTAATTTTTTTCCAACCGGATTTATCATTTATATCCCTTATATATAATTTGTTTCCATCAGAGGAGATAACTTGATTATTATTTAACCAAACATAATCTTGTGTATCCGAAGGAAGGCTAAATAACGATTTTTTAGTGGCTCCATCCATTGTTATAGACTTTAGCATATGCCGTTCATTTTCAATAACGGTATAGCTAAATTGATTACTGTCAGGGATCCTTTGAATACATCTTCCGATATTTTGGTCCAACTTTGTTGAAGTGTTTTGGCCGGCTTTAGCAATATGCAACTCGTTAGGTTCTGCAAGTATAAACATGGCGACATTGTCATCATTCCAGGCGTGATATCCAACAGGTTTTACATCTTCAAAAATGACGGTGAACTCACCTTTTTGGTTAAATTTCCACAATCTTTGAGTTTGATCTTCTTCTACGCGAATCACAGATATCTCATTGTTAGTATCAGGAATAAGTGTTGCGGAATACTCACTCAATGATGTTTCATGTAATACTTTTGCTTGCTTTGAATCTAAAGACCATTGCCATATATCCGTTTTATTATTTTCCATGTGTGTAAAATATATGGTTTTATCATCAGCAGAAAATGCCGGTTGATTATCGTAATCGGGTCTATTTGTTACAATCTGCGGCTGAGCAAGATAATACTCCCCTTTATTTTGCTCCAGTTTAAACATGACAATATCAAAATTTGGTAATGCCTGATTTTGAGCCTTGCTTACAAGTGATAGCAACATGGCTATCACTAAAAATAAGTATCTATTTAGTTTCATATTTTATATCATTCCTCGTTATTGAATTTGTCTAACTATAGCTTTTTAACTGCTTAATTTAAATCAAATAGTCTTGCAAATTCTGCTTTTTTGTCTGACGAGTATATGTAGGGTGGATTTATATGACACACGAGTTTGAAACCTTTAGAGAAAAACGTAAGCGCGGAAATGAAAAATTATTAACTACTGATAATTTGGTTATCAAACGTTTCATGTCTCTAGACAAACAAGCATATGGCGAAGGCGTTCTCGACATTAAAACCAAGGAATTACTAGGACTGGTTGCTTCTATGGTGCTTCGATGCAATGATTGCATTGACTATCACCTTGAAACTTGTGTAAACCAAGGTTTAAACAAGGAAGAAATAGATGAAGCAATTGGAATTGCTATGCTGGTAGGTGGGTCTATTGTAATACCTCACGCCAGACATGCAGCTGAAAGTCTGGAATTTTTATTCTCAGAAAAATAATAACTTGTTTTATAAATGATAGTTGTCACTTTTATCAATATAATCAAACTTATTATTTAGCTTTTTCAGATTCTATGTTATTGTTTTGGCCTATATATATAAAATTCGAATAACAAATATATAAAATGAGCAATAACATAAAACCAAAAATTATATTCAATTCTCGCTATTTATCATTCGATCGCTTGATACGATTCAAATATAAATATAACATGTTCCAATAATGGATATCCCACAATAGAATATTTGTAAGCTATGAATGGACAACCCAAAAACATAGGACGTTTCAAAGTGCTTAGCACACTTGGTGTCGGCGGTATGGGTACTGTCTATCTTGCGGAAGACCCGGACATTGGCAGAAAGGTTGCCATAAAAGTATTGCACGCCAGTCGAGATGAAAATTCCCTAAAACGTTTTAAACTTGAAGCGAAAACATTAGGTGATCAGGTTCATCCGAATGTTGTAGTTTTACTAGAATATGGTATCAATAATAGCCAACCTTATCTGGTAATGGAATACTTACCCGGAGAACCACTTGATCGCTGGTTAAAATCACCACGCAAACTATCGGAACACAAGGAAATTTTACTAGGCCTTTGCAATGCCTTATCTTATTTACACCATAAAAATATTATTCATCGTGATCTAAAATCCAGTAATTTACAGGTATTACCCTCGGGAGCTAGCAAGTTGTTGGATTTTGGCATAGCGCAAACCCATGACAGTCAACTGACAGCAACCGGTTTTTTTATAGGCAGCCCACAATACCTTGCACCAGAGATACTCAATCGTTCTCCTCATAGTAAGGTTACAGATTGTTATTCTTTGGGATTGATTGCCTACAATATGCTTCGAGGCTCAGATCCCTTTGATTCAAATAGTATGGAAGGCGTTGTGATGAGAAAAATTTCTATCACCCCTACTCCCCTTCACAAATTAAACCCGGGAATTCCGAAAAGTCTTTCAACTGTTATTTCACATTATCTGGAAAAAGACCCATCTGTAAGGCCTAAGACACCTGATTTGTTAATTCAGGAACTAGAAAAAATAACTTCCAAACGTTTGCTGGATTACACAGTTTTGCCCGTTGAATATTTAGAAGATATTTCAGGTAATAACAAGCTCCCACAATATAAAGGCCATAATAAAAAATTTAATATACTTGCAGTAACAGCTATGATTTCCGCAGTAAGTTTCGGCAGCTGGTATTTTTACAATCAACAACAAATTGCTCCACAGCAAATAACATCAGATATAACTGAGGCTGAAATTGCATCCGAACAAATTATCACAAATGTCCAGACAGAAACGCCAAAAGAAACAAGTACTATTGAAGAAAATAAAACTATAAAAACAACAGCCCTCAGTCAAAAACCCGTTATAAAACTGAATAACGAAAACTTGGAAGACAACACAATAGAATTTGATAGACCAACAACTCTTGACACTATGACTGAAACCGAACCTGTCACAGACTCTGCAACTCAAGCTGAAACCTCTGTAAGACCTGCAGTCCAATCAACACCTGAACCGATAGTTAAGATAAAACAACCTGAGCCCTATCAACCAAAACAGGAAGTAAGTAACGAAGATAGCGGCTTTCAATTGCCTGTGATAGGTAAATTATCTGAAGGAATTAGAATAAAAGCGCTTTCAGGTATGGTAATTCCAAGAGGAAGAAGTACCGTTATTGAAATAGAAACTCGTGATAACCTTGATGTTTTTGAGGTTTATCTGGGGAGAAATCTATATGACAAGGTTAAAGTTATCAGAAACAGAAAAATCAAATCAAACCTTTATGAATTAACAATTTATGCAGATTCAAATGCCAAAATTGGTCAATATTCAATCATTGCAAAACACAAGGAACAAAAATCTAACAAAATTTTATTGGAGGTTACCTTATGAAAACAATAATAATGATAATTTCATTTTTCATAATGAGTGGATATACATCAGGCATTGTTGGGCAAGAAAACTTATCAAATGACATTAAAAAGCTGGAAAATCAAATCAGGCAACTGGAAAGAGATATTCGTCAGTTAAGAAGATCAAGTGGTGGCAACACAAACCAGTCAGACAAGAGTCGTATCAGTCAACTTGAACAGTATGTTATTCAACTAAATGAAGCTTTATCAGAATTACAGCAAAAAGTACTTGATAATGAAGCTGAAACCCAAAGATTATCAACCAATCAGGATAAGCAACCTAAAATAGGTATCTATGGAACTTTTGACGTACACAAGCAAGAAATTGAATCAACTATGTTTGATGGTCATTCACTTGAAATCTTTATTAGCGGACAATCAGGCGAAAGAATCAGTTATTTCACAGAAATTGAATTTGAAAGAGCTGCAAATGTTGGTGGAAATAGAGGTGGTGAGATTTTGGTTGAAGAAGCTTATACTGATATTAAATTAGCCTCTGCAATCAATCTAAGAGCAGGAATATTTAACATTCCTTTTGGAAATGTTGAGAGAGATAGATATGGCCCATTAAGAGATCTGGTATCTAAACCCTATACCAGTGATGCTCTCGCTCCACAAGACTGGAGTGACAATGGTATTGGATTTAATGGCAAGTTTAATCTCAGTAAAAGCTGGATAACCGATTATCATGTATATGCTGTTTCAGGCTTAAATGGCAATATTACCAATTCCGGATTAAGAGATGCAAGACAAGGCTTTGGTCAAGATAATAACCATAACAAAGCAGTAGCTACAAAATTAAAATTTCATCATTTGTCAGGACATTCTTTTGGCTTCAGCCATTATATTGGAGCCTGGAATGATTTGGGAACTCATGATATTGAAGGTATTAACTTTGATTTTGAAATTGACTGGGATTGGATGGAACTTATTGGTGAATATACAAAAATGACAATAGATCGTGAGATTGATACCTCTCAGGCAATTATGGATGGTTATTATCTAAGAACCGTATTTCATCTTGAAAAAGGTTTTGTAAATAATTGGTTGAGCAAAGATTTTCCCTATGCAAAACTGGCTCTTGTGCTTCAATATGACGAAGTGAATATAGAAAATTTTGCCGATCCTCTTCAACCGGACAACTGGCACGAAAGATATACGAGCGGCATTACTCTTGAGCCCGATTATTCATGGCGTATTAAACTGAATTATGAAGAGATAAAGACACCACATATCGCGCCTATCGGACATAATCATAGCGATACCTGGACTTTTTCAATAGGTTATATTTTCTGATTTGTTTCAAATCAGTTTATCGGAATTATACAAGGGCAAGATTAACTTGCCCTTTTTTATATACATTAATGTACTTTACTTGAATGCGCCGGGCTTCTGAAGATACTATT
>JAOUOC010000163.1 GCA_029880585.1 Gammaproteobacteria bacterium | reverse complement strand
CCATATTCTTGAAGCTTTAATTAATCAGGGTGCAAAAAACTTTTGTATAGCCACTTTGCGTGATGAGAAAGCTTTGGAGCTGATTACCAGTCAACATAAAGTTGGCGATAAAGTCAGCCTTAATCTGGGCGGATATTCAGACAAGTTTGCAGGTAATCCGGTTGCTGTTACTGCAAAAGTAGAGTTTATTGGTGAATATGGAAGTGATCCGATTGCTGTTATTGGCTTTGGTGATAATAATCATGTCATCATTACACCACATCTTAATCAGGTAACGACACCAGATATTTTCAAGGCGCTTGATATTGATTTTGAATCTTTGGATATTATTGTGCTTAAATCACGGGTTCATTTCCGTCGTGGTTTTTATGAAACAGGTATTGCAGGTGAAATTATTGAGGTTGATGCGCCAGGCTGGGGTCCTGCTGATCTTTCGACTCTGGAGTATAAAAACATTCCAACCAATTTGTATCCTATACATAGAAAAGATTAAAAGCTTTCAATAATACAATTTAGATAGTTGTCAGATGCGGTGAGTTTACGAACCGCATCATTTATTTTACATGGAGGTTTAAGTGACGAATTACAGAAGGATCAAAATTAAAGGAGCGACATACTTCTTCACTGTATTTGGACTTTACCAGATGGAGATTCTGAATACGCTAAGCGCTGGACACTTATAAAGTCATTTTTCTCAAGAAAAATACCAGAGAATGAATCAATTTCTAAAAGTCGACAAAAACGAGGAGAAAGAGGAATTTGGCAGAGACGTTATTGGGAGCATGTCATACGAGATGAAACTGATTTAAAAAGCCATATTGATTACATTCACTGGAATCCTGTGAAACATGGATATGTTAATAGAGTAGTTGAGTGGCCATATTCCAGTTTTCACAACTTTGTCAAAGCGGGTATTTATCAGCAGGATTGGGGAATTGCTGAAGAAATGTTATTGAGTATTCCTGAATGAAATCAAATAATAATTTGATGCGGTTCGTAAACTCACCACATCCTACAAAAAAACCACCTTGCAGCTAAAACAATACAATAAAATATTGATGGAATCTGGGAGATATATCTATACAAGTGATGAAAGAAATAATTGAACCACAGTCGTAGGATGTGGTGAGTTTACGAACCGCATCAATAATAAAAAGTCACCTACCGCCAAGAAGCCATATAAAATGATATGTGGATTTGAACTGAAAAAATTGATAATACTTATTATTAAGTTATCATTGTTAACTTTCATTATTTCTAAAATAGCAGGTTAAGAGATGACAGATGAAATTTCGACACATCAGGCCGAACATGATGAACGTAATGACAAGATATTAATTTCGGTTAATGGCAAGTTGGTGGAACGTGATAAGGCGGTTGTTTCAGTTTTTGATAGTGGTTTTATGTTGGGAGATGGTGTCTGGGAAGGAATGCGTCTTTACCATGGGAAATGGTCTTTTTTAGATGAGCACATTGACAGGTTATTTGAAGGTGCGCTGGCACTCGATCTGGATATAGGAAAAAGTAGGCAAGAAATCATTGATGAAATCGAAAAAACACGTTTAGCTAATGATATGCACCATGATGTTCATATGCGATTGATGGTGACCAGAGGTGTCAAGAGTAAACCATTTCAGCATCCTGCCTTATCCAAATCTGGCCCAACTATTGTCATTTTAATGGAACACTCCATACCTGCGCTTCCTCGTGGAATTCGCTTGGCGACTGTGCCTCATATGCGCGGTTTGCCAATGACTCAGGATCCTAAATTAAACTCTCACTCCAAGCTCAATTGTATACTGGCTTGCATTGCAGCTGAGAAAGCGGGCGCCGATGAAGCCTTAATGCTGGATGTTAATGGATTTGTTAACACAACCAATGCCTGTAATTTTTTTATCGTGAGAAAAGGAGAGGTCTGGACGTCAACAGGCGACTACTGCATGAATGGGATCACTCGTCAGAAGGTGATCGACCTTTGTAAAGAAAATGACATTCCTGTTTTTGAAAAAAATTATTCATTGGTAGAAGCCTATTCTGCTGAAGAAGCCTTTTTAACAGGAACCTTTGGTGCACAAACGCCTGTTTCGTCCATAGATGGACGTCAAATTGGTGGTGGGCAGATAGGTGATGGAGAAATCGGTCCAATGACTCAAAAGATTCGCCAACTCTATAAACAACTTATCGAAAAGAATTGCAAATGAATCAAATAGTAAAAAATATTGCCATGTGGTCCGGACCCAGAAATCTTTCAACCGCCATGATGTATTGTTTTGCTCAAAGAGATGACTGTTTTGTTGTGGATGAGCCTTTTTACGCAGCATATCTGGCTGAGACAGGGATTCAGCACGCCATGTACAAGGAAGTGATTGAAGCAGGAGAGGTTGATCCTGTAAAGGTTGCTAACATGTGTGTAAAGAAACGTGAGGGCGAACGAACAGTTTTTTATCAAAAGCAAATGACAAAACACATGTTGCCTGGTTTTGATCTGGAATGGATCCATGAGGTAGATAACGTATTTTTGATTAGAGAGCCCGCACGAGTCATTAACAGTTATCATGCCAAACAGGAAGATCCGGAATTGTCTGATATTGGTATCAAAGAGCAAGTAAACATATTCAATATGGTGAGAAAAAAAACAGGACAAATTCCTGTTGTGATAAATAGTGGAGATATTCTGAAAAATCCTGAAAAAATGCTCAAGGCACTTTGTAAAGCAATTGGTATTGATTTTCAGATGAGTATGTTAAGTTGGCAGCAGGGGCCTAAAGTTTATGATGGCGTATGGGCGCCTCATTGGTATAAAAGTGTTTGGCAAAGTACTGGTTTTGGTACACCCTATAAAAAACAGGTAGAAGTTCCTCAGCATTTACAAGGCTTGTTGGATGAGGCAAATCATTATTACAAACAAATCAGTCCGTTTGCGATAAAAGGTAGCAGTTCGTAGGATGTGGTGAGTTTACGAACCGCATCAATTATAAAAACAAAAATCACATTGTCGTAAAACAGGCAAGTAAAATGATGTCTGGATTTGATGCATGAGAAAAATCGGTATAAAACCAGATTTGATTCAACTAAAATGAACGAATTGAACTATTTAATGTGAGGATGAAATGGAAGAGCTAACAGCCAATCAGGCTAAAACTCAATTTGATGTCATGCTGAGCAAGGTGCAGGGTGCACCGATTCAAATTAATAAAAATGGTAAACCCGTAGCAGTTGTTGTTTCAAATGAGGACTATGAAAGCATTGAAAAACTAAAACTTGAATTATTAAAATCCAGAGCGAGGAAGGCAATGGATGATATACAAAGTGGTTATTTTTCTGAAGGTAAGCGTTTTATTAATGAATTGTGTTCTGGAAAATAGATTATGATAAAAAGAAGTGTAAAAATATTAAGCTCATTGTTATTTCTGATTCTTATTGCCTGTGCAACTAATCCAAATCAACAGGAAGATAGTTCAAACTTAACCATCATCCAAAAACCAATCCTCTATGATGAACAGCGCGAGCAATTGTCTCTGGAGTATTTGAAGCAACGCTACAATATGATTCAGGAAAAGGCGACGATTATTCCAAAAATGGTAGTGGTTCACTGGACGGTGATCCCGACTATGCAAGGCACCTATGATGCTTTTTATGCACCAACCTTACCTGAATCTCGCGCGAAAATTAGTAGCGCCAGTCAGTTAAATGTTTCGTCACAATATTTGATTGATAGAGACGGGGCTATTTACCAATTATTACCTGATACCACATTCGCCCGTCATGTAATTGGTTTAAATCATAGTGCGATTGGTATCGAAAATGTCGGTAATGGCACCGATCTGCCGTTAACTGATGCGCAATTGAAATCCAATATCGCGTTGATAAAGCAATTATCGCTGAAATATCCGATTGAATATGTGATAGGTCATTATGAATATACCAACTTTATTGACCATCCATTATGGAAGGAAACCAATCCAGGTTATTTGACTGACAAGAATGATCCCGGAGAAGATTTTGTTAAAAAGGTGAGATCAGGATTATCTGAGTTAAAACTAAAAACGGTTCCACAAAAAAAAGATCTGAATGATGATAAGCTGATCCGTGAATAGACTGTAAAAAGAGATATCTCTCAAACACGAGACAAGATGATGGACAGGAAAAATCTGATAATTGCCAAGATATTGATTTTTATTGTCTTGATAGTAATCTTGTTATTGTCACAGCAAGCATCAAAAAATCTCGAACGATCATCTGATATTCCGCAAGCATCTGATATTGAACAAAAAACCACTACAGATTCAATTAATTATTATTATGTCAAACGTGCCTTAAAAAATTTAACAAAACCACCTGAAACTGGCATGACTGAAATTGCTACAACGGAAATATCAGGCATTCAGATGGTTTTACTGAAACAGGGAGAGATTGTTTTTAATCATGCCGAAGGTTTCGCAATGATTAACCAAATGGGCGAGAAGGAAGCTTTGACAATCCACCATAAAATGCGGATAGCTTCAATATCAAAACTGATAATGACCATGGCATTTATGAAACTGGTTGATGAAGGAAAGGTTGATCTGGATGCTGATGTTTCTGAGTATTTGAATTTTAATTTAAAAAATCCCCACTTCCCTAAATCGATCATAACAGCAAGACAGCTGCTTTCTCATACTTCATCAATAAGAGATGAAGGACATTATTTTTTGCCTGTTGGTGGAAGTTTTGAGACTTTGTTTGATTCAGAGCAAAATGATTATCCTGCCAAGCGTTTTGCCAAAGAGGTCAATCAGGCACCTGGAAAATACTTTACCTATTCAAATCTTAATTTCGGTGTGCTTGCGGCAATTATTGAAAATGTCACTGGAGAAAGATTCGACCAATATGTTAGTAAGACATTATTCCAGCCACTAAATCTAAACATTAGTTTTAATCCCTGTGAAATTATATTAAATCAGGATATGTTGGCCGGTTTATATAGAAAGGGTGAAGGCGGAAGTGTTTGGCGGCCAGAAGGAGCCTGGCAGGAGCAGGTTGATGGATTTACTATAGGTTGTTTTTACGGAGACGAAAAGAAGCAAAGAATGGCTATTTCAAAAGGAAATTCTTTGCCAGATTATCGTTCAATAGATTCCAGTACAGCTGGTTATAAAATTGGGAGTAATCCAACCCTGTTTTCTCCTCAAGGTGGATTGAGAGCTTCAGCAACAGATTTGGCGATACTAATGCAGGAATTTTTGAAACAAAATGTTCAGAGCTTCGTATTATCAGATTCATCAAGACAACAAATGATAAAAACTAACTGGCAATATAATGCTGAGATAGAAAATGGGGCAAATGAAGAACATCAACCATCGGTAAAAGGTAGAACATTCAGTCAGTATGGCTTATCGGTTCACAAGGTTAATTTGAAGGATTGGGGGCTGGATGAAATATCAGGTGAAATGCAAACATTATACGGTCATCTTGGTGAAGCTTATGGTTTGTTAGGACAATTTTGGTTTGAACCTCAAACCGGTAATGGCATTGTCATTTTGATTAATGGTGTTGGAGATGATCCGGCAAAAGCAAAAAGCAGTACTCCAATTCACGGAATTGAAGAACAGGCTTTGAGAATTGCGCTTGAAGCTTTAAATCAAGATTAATAGATTAAATCAAATCTGAGTAGTTGCTATGAGAAAAAACTACTGGCCATCTGATGTCTGAAAAAGCGTGTAAATAAAATCCACCATTTTTTGTTGTACTTTCAAGTGGTCACTGCCGCCATCTTCACTCATTCTTTCCGCTTCAATATTGATATATCGCATACCTTTCATTTCTGCCAACACAGATAGAGAACCATCATCTTCATCCTTGATAAGCGCAACTGCCGGATTTTGTAGAATAGCATTCCAGCCCTGTTGTTTCATTTTTTCAAAGTCAGAACG
>JAOUOC010000162.1 GCA_029880585.1 Gammaproteobacteria bacterium | reverse complement strand
GGAGATTTCTCTACGTTGGTCGAAAAGACAGTACCTAAAGAGCTTAAAGCAAGTGAGAATTACTCGTCACTTGCTTTTTTGTGGCACCCACACATTTATTAGATTTTATTTTACAGGCTTCTCGAAGCGAAATGCGAATCTATCTTGAAGCCCTTCGAAGTCACCCCAAGGTTTGGTATGGTCATCTTTCTTATTTCTTAATACATCTGTAGATTCTACTAATACAAAGCCAGCTTTTTCAATTTCAACTTTTACAAAATTCTCACCAATTCTATGAAGAGTTCCTATTTGAGCTAAGCCAGAATCAGGATTGGCAGCATTATCCAAAATAATCAAATTGCCGCCTGGCTTTAATGCTTTGTAAAGGGTAGCCAGTAGTTCATCGCTCATTTCGTTGTTTAAATAAATATCGTGTAGCACGAAAAAAACAACAATGGCATCCAAACTATTATTTTCTATTTTGTTTTCTTTTAGTACCACTTTATGGTCATTTAAAGAGTGTTGACGCAATGAGATAACATTAGGCAATCTGTTATCTTTCAAGCGTTCTTGATTGTATAGGAAATGGGCATAGACTCGTCCTGACTCACCCACAACCCAAGACAGCAATTCTGTCGTGTAGCCTCCACCAGCACCTAATTCGAGTACTTTATCACCTGCTTTTATTTGGGTGAAAGGCAGGATTTTCCATGGGTTTCTTTTTTCGTCATACTTTTTATCGCTTTGATTGCGCTTTTCATTCTCAATAGCAGATATGTAAATATTATCTTTTTTTTGCTCTGAAGCTTGAGATATTGGTGAAAAGACGGTCGAAATTAACAATGTACTAATTACTATGAAATTTTTTGTTTTAATTTGCATTTATTATTCCTTTTAAATGGTAGTTTGAAGTACTTAATAGTTATTATGTATAAGACAATGTATCACGCTTTTTGGTGAAATGAAAACCTTCTACCGATCTAGGGCGCGATTGCCTTTAGGAGATTTCTCCACGCTGGTCGAAATGACAAAGTGTTATGGATTCTGTTCTGCGTAGGATGCTGGTGAGGTACGAACCGTATCTTTTCTGCTAACCAAAGAATAAATGGCGGATGACGCTTGGCTTATCCGCCCTACAAAAGAAATGGATTTCTATTTGCACGGAAATGACGGTGTAGGGGCGCACCCATGTGTGCGCCCGATGATTCATTATAATTAAACGGGCAGACACGCGGGTCCGCCCCTACAATGATTTTTTCTCGTTCCCATGCTCCAGCGTGGGAATGCAGACCAGGCATGACTTTGGCCGTTGTAGGTTGGGTTAGCAGAGCGTAACCCAACGTTCAAATCGAATATTATTGTTGGGTTACGCAAGCTAACCCAACCTACGGGGTCTAAATTTTAAAAATACAAACTACCCAACAAACTTGGAAAAAGTGGTTTTTTTCATATCCACAATGTCAACGGTTAAAGCCAACGAACCCAATCCAAATTGCATAACCGAATCGAAGACTAATCTGGATAATTCTGCTTTTTGAGCATCATCCCTGCCATCCAACAGTTTGACGGTAATATGGATAAAGTCGGCTTCTGTATCACCAACTGTATAGTTTTCAAAACTGAGGGTACGAACTTTAACATCGTCTGGATCAAACAGGTTCGAATCAAGCATTGCCTGATGCACTGCTTTTAATAGTGATTCAGCAGAAACACGGTTTTCCAGTTTATTGGAGTATTCAATAATACAATGTGGCATGGATTAACTCTTTCCGATTTTTGAAAATTATACTTTTTTAACAAATTCAGACTTCAACTTCATCGCACCAATGCCATCAATCTTACAATCAATATCGTGATCACCTTCAACCAATCGAATGTTTTTAACTTTGGTGCCAACCTTAACCACAGACGATGAGCCTTTTACCTTTAAATCTTTAATCACAGAAACGCTATCACCATCTTGTAGTAGGTTACCATTGGAATCTTTTACCACCAAACTATCTTCTTCTGTGCTTCCATCCATTGACCATTCATAGGCACATTCCGGGCAAATATACTGGGTTGAATCAATGTAGCTGTATTCTGACTGGCATTTGGGACATGGTGGTATTTCTGACATTAGATAGCCTTAAAATAATTTGATATTATCTGTAAAACAAGCTGGCATCATAGCAAAATATTCTATAAGTGTAGAGCTAAAAAAACTTCCCTTGATCTATCGCAATGAAATAAATTTTATCAATGGTAATTTGAGGCTCTGATTTTTAATCGATTGGGGCGTCTATGAACAAATTAAAAAAAGACTCAAAATCAACTGAAGTATTGATTGTTGGTGCCGGGATTGCCGGGTTGGTTTGTGCTTTGGAGTTATTAAAGTCGGGCAAACAGGTTACCGTAATTGATGCTCAGGATCGAAATAAAATAGGTGGCCTGGCACGTTTGGCCTTTGGCGGTATGGCATTGATTGACACGCCAGAGCAACGTTCAAAAGGCGTGAAGGATTCACCAGAGCTTGCCTACAAGGATTGGTGTTCATTTGCAGAGTTTGGTGAAAATGACGAATGGCCAAAAGCCTGGGCAAAATACTATGTTGAAAATTCAATTACCGAGGTTTATGAATATATCCGAAAATTGGGAGTCAAGTTTCTACCTGCGGTGAATTGGGTTGAACGCGGTTTATATACGCCAGGAAACTCGTTACCTCGCTATCATATTTTATGGGGCGCCAGCTTGTATCTGGTGGAAAAAATTGTTGAAGTGCTTTCACATTATGAAGGTAAAACACTGACCTATGAATTTAATACTAAAGTGGAAAACCTGATTCATTCTAAAGGTCAGGTATCGGGATGTATTGGAATTAATGATGCCAATGAAAAGACCGAATTTTTGGCTGACAAGGTTGTCATAGCTTGTGGTGGTTTTACCGGTAACCTGGATATGGTCAGAGAGTTTTGGCCGAAGGCTTGGGGAAAGGCTCCACAAAACTTATTGAACGGTTCCCATCCATCAAATGATGGTCATTTACATCAGTGTGTCGAAACAATGGGAGGAGCAGTCACTCACAAAAGTGATATGTGGAATTATGCAGCAGGGGTTCCCAACCCCAAAGCTGAATTCGAAAATCAGGGTTTAAGTTTAATTCCGAGCAAATCAGCGCTTTGGGTTGACCACAAAGGCAAGAGAATTGGACCTGAACCTTTGGTGACGGGTTTTGATACCAATCATATGTGCCAACAAATCAGTCAGTTGCAATTGCCACATACCTGGCAAATTTTAAATCGAAGAATAGCCTTAAAAGAGTTTGCTATTTCCGGTTGTGAACACAATCCATCGATTCGAGATAAAAAGTTTTTAAGTTTGTTGAACGAGATCCTTCTGGGGAATAAAAAACTGGTTAATCGAATGATAAATGAGAGTGACCATTTTATTGTGGCCAATGACTTGCCAACACTGGTTGAAAAAATGAACCAGTTAACGCCAGAACATAGTATGGATTATCAGCAATTATCAGACAGTTTGAATAGTCTGGATAATCAATTGAAAATGAAACCTAAATTTTGGAATGATGATCAAATTCGAAGAATACTACAAACCAGAAACTGGTTGACTGACAAGCTAAGAACCTGTTATCCGAAACCTATACAGGGGGATTTACCATTAATCGCTATCAAGCTTAATATCATTACCCGTAAAAGTTTGGGTGGTATTCAAACAGATATGCAGTGTCGTGCTTTGAATAAGGCTGGACAAGCCATAGAAGGATTATATGCCATAGGAGAAGCAGCCGGGTTTGGTGGTGGTGGCGCCAGTGGAAAGCGATCATTGGAAGGTACATTTTTATCAGGTTGTATATTAACGGCAAGACAAGCAGCCAGATCAATTTAATCATTTATAAAAAGCCGTTATTGCAATCAGTTATTTATATGTGCAGAATTGAGATATCTGGGGTAGTATTCGTTCATATTAATCTGATGTCGTTTTGGAGAAATCAATGAAAAAATCAGGCGCATGGTTGGCAAGATATGCTTTGGAGCAATTACCAATCGGGTTTACATTTGGAATTCCTGGTGTACATAACACCGAACTGTATGATGAATTGAATTCCTCTGAAAAAATCAATCCGGTACTAGTCACTCACGAAGGTTGTGGCGGGTTTATGGCTGATGCGGTTAGTCGTGTTTCTGATCAAATAGGATGCATGTTGATTGTTCCAGCAGCTGGCGTCACTCATGCAGCCAGTGGCATTGGTGAAGCTTTTCTGGATGGTATTCCGATGTTGGTTTTGTCTGGTGGTATTCGCAGTGATTCTAAATTCGGCTATCAATTACACGAGATGGATCAACACAAATTACTGTCAGCCATTACCAAAAAATCTTACAAGATTGAAAGTCATGATCAGATTGTAGATACCATTTTTGAGGCTTATCACATTGCCACTACCGGCGAACCAGGTCCTGTTTTTGTAGAAATCCCTATTAACATTCAGCTTGATAGAGGCAATGTTAAAGGATTGCCAACCTTTGAAAACAAACCGGTTGATTATCCCATTGATGAAGATCAACTCAATAAAGCGGCAGCGCTGTTTGCCTCATCAAAAAATCCCGGAATTTTTGTTGGCTGGGGTGGCGTTGAAGCTAGCGATTCAGTTCAGGCAATTGCTGAACATTGTGCTGCGCCAGTAGCAACAACCTTACAGGGTTTGAGCAGTTTTCCCGCCAATCATCCCTTACATGTCGGCTTTGGCATTGGTAATGCGGCCGTTCCAGCCGCCAGAGAAGCCTTTGCAGATTGTGATTGCCTGTTAGCGATTGGCAATCGATTTGGTGAAATTGCCACAGGAAGCTATGGTGTTAATGTCCCTGAGAATTTAATTCATATTGATATCAACCCTGAAGTTTTTGATCGCAATTTTAAATCAAAGTTTAGTTTCTGCGGTGATGCAAAAGTGGTTGTAAAAGCATTGGCTGAGAAAATCACCGCTATTACCAAAGCCAGAGATTCAAAAGAATTGGAACAAAAGATTGCTGATAACAAAGCGGCCTATATTGAAGAATGGAAACAGGCAGATCAGGATGGCAGAGTTAATCCCGTTCGTTTTTATGAAGCCTTAAGAAAACAGCTGGATGATGATTCAATAGTTGTTGTCGATGATGGCAATCATACTTTTTTGACCGCCGAGTTAATGCCAATCCACACTCCAAAAGGCTCAATTTCTCCTACCGATTTTAACTGCATGGGCTATGCTATTCCAGCAGCCATCGGTGCCAAATTTGCACAGCCTGACAAACAGGTGGTGAGTGTGGTTGGCGATGGCGCTTTCCTGATGACTGCAATGGAATTGGCTACTGGTGTTAAATATGAAAAGCCTACCATTAACTTTATTTTTAACGATGGTGAATTGTCTCAGATTGCTCAAGCTCAAACCCGTCCCTACAACCGTACCACATGTTCAGAGTTGGCAAGTGTCAAGTTTGAGGGTGTCGCCATGGCAACGGGTTGTGAATACATCAGGATTGAAGATAATCAGTCACTGGACGCGCAAATTGCTCAGGCATTTAAATATGCTGAAGATAACAAGTCGGTGATAGTGGATGTGAATATTGATTATTCCAAACCTACTGCGTTTACCGATGGTGTGGTTAAAACCAATATCAATCGTTTGCCATTTGATACCAAAGTCAGAATGATTGGTAGGGCGGTTTATCGGAAAGTTACCAAGAAAGAATAGAGTCAGGAGCTAGATAAGAGATGCGGGGAGCTTGGCTAGAGGAGCTGGGAAAAACAACCTAATATTATATCCCCTCTCCCTCTGGGAGAGGGCAACTCTTTTGATATGGTATGCATTCCCACGCTGGAGCATGGGAACGAGAAAGTAGCTCCTAGCTCCTGTTATTCTCTATCCAACCTGCTTGATTCTGCCATCCATTTTATCCAGCGCCTGAG
>JAOUOC010000161.1 GCA_029880585.1 Gammaproteobacteria bacterium | reverse complement strand
TTTCGCTGGATGGCAAAACTGTAAAATTGAGTACCCAACACTGGATGACAGATCCGGCATGGATCAATGATTGGACGTTCAATGATTTTGGATGGTTGCCTGACAATAAAACCATTTACTATTTATCAGAAGAAGATGGTTATTCACATATTTATATTAAAAGTGGCAAGCGAAGAGCTACACAGTTGACTCGTGGTGAGTTTGAAGTCAGTGACATCACATTATCAAAGGATGGGAAATTCTTTTATTTCAAGGCAAATAAAAATCATCCTGGCAATTATGAAATTTATCGTATTGCAAGCAAAGGTGGAAGAATTCAGGCCTTGTCCGAACTGGGTGGAATTAATGACTATGCCTTGTCACATGATGAAAAATCATTGGCTATATTGCATTCAAAATCTACTGAGCCAACAGAATTATATATTCAACCGATTGATAGTAAAAAACCGATAAAAATAACCAATACCACTTCAGAAAAGTTTAAATCTTATCAATGGCAAGCTCCTGAGATAGTTGCAGTAAAATCGCCTCATAGTAAAAAACCGATTTATTCGAGATATTACGCATCCAGAAGCGATAATAAAAAGGATAAAAATGGTAAAAAGCCTGCGGTGATCTTTGTTCATGGAGCAGGCTATTTGCAAAATGCACACAAGGGTTGGTCAGGTTATTTTAGGGAATTTATGTTCCACAACATGCTGACACAACAGGGGTATGTGGTTCTTGATATGGATTATAGAGCTTCAAAAGGTTACGGTAGAGATTGGCGAACAGCAATTTATCGCAATATGGGTACGCCTGAGCTGGAAGATTTGGTTCAGGGGGCAAAATGGTTGGCTAAAAACGCAAACGTTGATCCTGACAGAATTGGCATTTATGGCGGATCCTACGGTGGATTTATGACCTTTATGGCAATGTTCAAAGAACCGGATGTATTTGCTGCAGGTGCTGCACTAAGACCCGTTACTGATTGGGTTCATTATAATCATGGTTACACTTCAAATATATTAAATACACCACAAGTTGACCCGGATGCTTTTGAACGAAGCTCACCCATTGAGTTCGCAGAAGGGTTAAAAAAACCATTACTCATTGCTCATGGTATGGTGGATGACAATGTGTTTTTTAAGGACAGTGTAAGATTGGTGCAGCGATTAATCGAATTGAAAAAAACCCGTTATTTTGAAACGGCAATTTATCCGGTTGAACCTCATGGGTTTAGAGAACCTTCCAGTTGGCTGGATGAGTACACCAGAATTTATCAATTATTTGAAGAGCATTTGTCAAAATAATTAAAGTTTATGATATTGAAACAGCCACGGTTTTGATTACGAGGCCTGGCTGAACCTTTTTGGTAAAATTGCCATTTCATTATTTCTTCCGTATGCAGCAAAATTTGCCTCTGACATCACTTCTCTGAGAATAGGAATCAGAAGAGAATCAGCATGTTTGACATTGTATTGATATATCAGATAGCCTCTAACTGGCAATAACCAATCGGGCCATTTGGCGACAATTCTGCCGTATTCATCGAAAAAATTATCTTTGTTATGGAACAATAAGGTATGTGATCCCGCTTTTTGTGAAGCAAGATTAACAACATTCCAGATGAAATTTTGATCTTCTTGTGTAAGTTTTTTGGTCACTGCTTATCCCCATCATAAAACAGAATTTCCATATGCATATAATCGCTTCCATTAAGATCAAGCTAGTAAAAAATTTGGCTAAATGCATTTTATTTTAAAAAATATCTCAAAAAACATGCAGAACTTAATCTTATTTGGGAGCTTCATGCTAGCAAATTAGACCAACAATTGGTTATATAAGTTTTCAATGTGGTGGTTAGATTATGTAAATAATTATGAAATGAGTTAATATATCAGGATGCAAGATTATAAATATTTGAAAATAATCAAATGATCTCATGGTTTATCAAAGGAAGTTAAATGAAGTTGCGTAATTTGTTAAGTGCTGTGTTTTTGGTATTGGCAGCATGTTCAGAATCAGAAACCCCAAAAGATGATTTTTTGGGAGATTGTGTTAATCATTACCGGGCCGAAAGTTTTAAAGTTGCTTTAACAACATGTACTAAAGCCGCTGAAAAGGAAAGTGCAAGAGCTCAGTGGTTGCTGGGTAATATGTATTATCATGGACTTGGTACAGAAGTATCTGACAAGAAAGCATTTGATTGGTATTTGTCTGCTGCGCAAAACGACTGGACAGATGCGCAATATTCCATCGGTTTGCTTTATCGTGATGGTGAAGGTGTCGAAAAGAATGTTGATGAAGGTTTTAAATGGCTAAAAAAAGCAGCAGATAACGGTTTAAGAGAAGCATCGTTCGAAATAGGCCAATTATTTTATTCTGACCTGATGGGGGAGCCGGATTTGGCGAATGCGATTCACTGGTTTAAAAAAGCAGCCAATGATAACCATCAAATGAGTATTAATAATTTGTCCTGGCTTTACGCTACAGCGCCTGAAAAACAATTTCGGGATGCAAAAAGAGCGATGTTTTGGGCAGAGAAATTAAAAATTAACAAAGACAATTCATATATGTTTCTCGATACTCAGGCAGCTGCTTATGCTTTGGCTGGTAAATATGAAGAAGCAGTTAATTTGCAAAATGACGCCATTAGTCATTTACCCGATGATGTAAAAGGAGATATCCGTGAACAATTTCAGCAACGACTTGAAGCCTATAAAAATCATCAAGCCTGGACTGAAAAATGTTGTTAAAAAATAATCAGATAAGATGCGATATAACCTGCTACATCTAACAAAAAGGTAAAGATGGGCAGTCCCATTAAACTTAGTACTACTAAACTTAAAAATACCAAATGACCATACTGTGCATTCCATCTATCGTATTTTATGGCGTTTTCACGCTGCATAAAGTAAGGAAGAATATAATGACCATCAAGCGGACCAATCGGCAAAAGATTAAAAAGCATCAATAATAAATTGATGAAAGCCATAAACTGAAGAAACTTTTGAGGTCCAGCACCTAATAATGCATCAATACCAAAAAACCATGCGCCAACCTGAAGATTGATGCATATAAATGCCAGAAGCAAGTTCATCCCGGGGCCTGCGGCTGCAATCCAGAGAGGAGCATATCGAGAGTTATAATTCCTTGGATTGGTTTGCACTGGACGAGCATAGCCAAATCCGATTACAGCAACCATAAGCAATCCCATCGGATCAATATGGGGTACCGGATTGAGTGTCAGTCTGCCCATTCTTTGCGGTGTATCATCACCATAAATTTTGGCTACAAGTGCATGTCCAAATTCATGAAAGGTCAGGGAAATTATGATTGCTATCAGGTAGATAATAAAAAGGTTAACTTGCCCATCAAATAATAATTTTATCATTTTTTAACTCGCTAGAATTTTATAGGTTTTGATATAAAGTAAACGAAAACATTAGGGTCATTTGATTTGCTCATAATGGTTGGTGAGTCAAACCAATCCTGTCTTGTCATCGAATAATAAATGTTTTTCCAGTGTTGGTGATCGTCAGACTGGACTTTTAAACGACAGAGATTGGAATTGCAAATAATATCTTCGACAAAGTGTAAATTGTCTTGATCCTGAGATTTAATGTACTGATGAATATTGCTTTTAAGATCTTCATTCCAATCATTTTTTTTAGGCCGGCGGGTAACAGCCAAATTAATTTCATCACTTTCATTTTGATCAAGTTGAATCAGATAGTCGTTGAACCTTCTTTGCAATGAATCATCTACGATTTGGCGAAAATCAGCAAAAGATATAGTTCTGAGTAATTTGGCAACATCGGTTGTTGGTTCATCAGAATCAGGTGAAATTTCAAGTTGTTTCTTTAATTCATTAATAACTTTATCTTTTTCTTTTAATTGTTGTGAGAGATGGTTTATTTGTTGTATTGCATCATTTTGCATGGTTTTTAATTCATCATTGATACTTTTTTCTGATGAATTTTGACCAACGTTCAGAAGAGTTGATTCAGAATTGTTTGTTGTGATTTCTTCAATATCATTAGTTAGCTCAATTGCGACAGATGATCCTGAATTTTGAATATAGAATCCAATAATGACACCCAAAGTAACGGCGATACTATATTTTATTAGCTTGATAACCATAGTTTCCTGCAAGAATCCTGATTTATGAAATAAAAAATAAACTAATCCAGGAGCAATATCAAAGAATGTTTATTTACAAAATGTTTTCAAGTATGTAAGAAAAATCAAACAAGCTCAAAAAATATCTGAATTGGTTGGTACAAAAAATAAAATTTTACGCAATTAGATAATTTTTTATATTGGTCGGAGTTGTGGTTTTTTTTTTGAAAAAAGTGTATTGTGTGGTCATTGTTGACGCGATTGTCACCTTTTGTTTTTTTAAAAGATTATGAACAGGAAAGCAATAGATAAGGTGATTTTCAAGCAGCGAATTCTTTAGGTGAAATAAAAATAATATTACTAACTCAGGTTATGGAGGATTTATCGTGAAAAATAACCATAAAAAGTTGTTACTCCCTTTGGCTGTCAGTTTGGCCATGTATGGCTCATACTCGGCTGCTGAAGATAGAAATGAGGATGACAATGATAATGTTGTTGTGGTTACGGCTCAGAAAAGAACAGAAAGATTAAGTGAGGTACCTATCGCTATTTCAGTTTTTTCTAATGAAGCCATTGACCAAACAGGTGTTCAGGAATTAAGAGAAATTGGTGAATTGATACCCAATGTTTTGATCACTCAGGGAACAGATTTCAATTCAAGAATTTTAATACGTGGCGTTGGAGCTCCCAGTAGAAACATCGGTTTTGATAGTCGGGTAGGGGTTTATCTTGACGGTGTTTATCTGGGACAAGGTCCAGCTGTTAATCAGGATCTGGTTGATCTTGAGCGGATTGAGGTGTTAAGGGGACCACAGGGAACTCTGTTCGGTAAAAATACGGTAGCAGGAGCTGTAAGTCTTGTATCGGTTAAGCCAAGTGATATTTTTGAAGCAAGTGCTACTGTTAATGTGGCCAACTATAATGGTGTTGAATTCAAAGCCATGGTAAATCAACCTTTGAATGACAGCTGGTCAGCCAAAGTAGCGGTTTCAAATAGAACGCGTGATGGTTATGTTGAAAATGTATATCAAAATAGTGATGTGCCAACACAATTAATGATTGGACTTGATCCAAATACTGGTGCTCCGACTTACATGCCGCTGGATTTTTACATCACTTATGTTGTAAGTCCACAATTTGAAGCTTTGGGATTTCCTCCATTTCCAACTGCCGGTGTTGGGCCAACCGAAGATCCGGACACAACAGAAAAATTAAATGATCAAGATACACAATCCTGGCGTGCTCAATTACGTTATCAACCATCTGACAATCTGGATATCAACATTGCTTTTGATGGGTTACAGTCTGAAAGAGTACCGGTTCTGGGACAAAATTTGACTGATGCATTCGCGTCTAGTATTGATCGTTTTGTCAGTGGTGAAGATCAGGTTCATTGGGGACATCAGGGGCTTGAAACCAGAGATATTTTGGGCGTCAGTTTTGATGTCAATTACGAAATGAAGAATGGATTTATATTCAGATCGATTACAGCAAATCGTAATACCAAAATCTTTTACTCCAACGATACTGACTATACAGCAATCGACTATTTGACGGTTGAGTATCATGACGAATATGACCAGACTACTCAGGAATTTCAATTTATATCGCCTGAAGGTAAAGATCTGAAATATGTATTGGGTCTTTATCATTACAATCAGGATTCTCATACCTATCGTGATGCAATTCAGGGAAATGCCGTTTTTCTTTTTGGCAACTATCCTGGAGCTATTGTTAGAAATGATGGTGATGTTGAAACTAAAAGTACAGCCATGTATATGAGTGGTAGTTATGACTTTTCAGATAGATTAAAAGCTGGATTTGGTTTCCGTTATTCGAAAGAAACCAAAGATGTA
>JAOUOC010000160.1 GCA_029880585.1 Gammaproteobacteria bacterium | reverse complement strand
GTCTGCCAGTAAAAAAGATAAGACTGAGCCCAGTGCATCAGATGAAATAACAGATGACGAATTTGATGCACTGCTGGATGAATTACATGGTAAGGGCAAATTTTCTGTAGAGGCTGGTAACGACAAAGCAGAAGAAAAAACTAAAAGTAAAAAGAAAAAAGCATCAAAAAAAGTGGAAGCCCCTGCCTCAACTGATGATGAAATTACAGATGATGAATTTGATGCCTTACTGGATGAATTGCACGGCGCAGGTAAAGGTCCGACAAAAAGCAGTGAAAAACCGGTAGAAGCAAAAGAAAGTGGAAAGCCTGCTAATAAATCTGATAGCGATAAAAAGGATGAGCAAAAAGCAAAAGCTGAACCGGTTAAAGCAGAACAGAAGAAAAGCGCCCCTAAACCTGCGGCAAAATCAGCGGAAAAAAATGTGCCAGCTAAAAAGGCTGCAGTACCGGCTGAAACAACGCTTCGGGTAGATACCAAAAAGCTTGATGACATCATGAATATGGTGGGTGAGTTGGTGTTGGTCAGAAATCGACTTAAAACACTTGGTCAGGCGACTCATGATGAAGATTTATCAAAGGCTATTTCGAATCTGGACATTGTGACTGCTGATTTGCAAGGCTCTGTAATGAAAACCAGAATGCAGCCAATTAAAAAAGTGTTTGGTCGCTTTCCCAGAGTTGTAAGAGATTTGGCAAGAAGTCTGAAGAAACAAATTAAACTTGAGTTGGTAGGAGAGGAAACAGATCTGGATAAAAATCTGGTGGAAGCACTAGCAGATCCTTTGGTTCATCTGGTTAGGAATTCTGTTGATCATGGAATTGAATTGCCGGCAGATAGAATTAAAGCCGGTAAGGATCCGGAAGGTACCGTTGTTCTCTCGGCTTCTCAGGAAGGCGATCATATTGTTCTTGCTATTGAAGATGATGGTAAAGGCATGAATGCCGACGTGCTCCGTAATATTGCTATTGATAAAGGTTTGATGGACAAAGAGCAGGCGGATCGTCTAACAGATACAGAATGTTATAACCTGATTTTTATGGCCGGATTTTCAACTAAACAGGAAATTTCTGATATTTCCGGTCGCGGCGTCGGAATGGACGTTGTTAAAACAAAGATAACTCAGCTAAATGGTTCCATAACAGTTGAATCAATTCTGGGTCAGGGTTCAAAAATTCTGATCAAGGTACCTTTGACTTTGGCGATATTACCTACACTAATGGTCAAGATCAAAAGTCAATCATTTGCCCTGCCATTGGCGACTGTAAATGAGATTTTCAATCTGGATATGCATAAAACCAATACAGTTGATGGAAAATTGGTTGTTATTGTTAGAGAAAAAGCAATCCCCTTGTTCTTTTTGAATGAATGGCTGGCGGCTCAATATGTTCCACCAGGGGAAACCAGAGATGGTTATGTGGTTTTGGTTCAGGTTGGTACCCAGCGTGTCGGTTTTGTAGTTGATTCATTAATTGGTCAGGAAGAAGTGGTTATCAAGGCATTGGGAAAATCATTGCATGGTACGCCTGGAATGGCTGGGGCTACTATAACCAGTGATGGAGGTATAGCCCTCATTATCGATGTTCCAAGCTTGTTGAAGTATTACGCAAGATAAGTCTTTAATTACAAGATTTTATTAAGGAGTGTACCGTGACGATAAAGGTCCTGATAGTCGATGATTCACAGTTCTTTTGTAAAACGATTGGAACTGGTTTAAATCAGTTGGACGAAATCAAAATTGTTGGTGTTGCCCATAATGGTAAGGAAGCTGTAGAAAAGGCACAAAAATTTCAGCCAGATGTGATTACTCTGGATGTTGAAATGCCTATCATGGATGGTTTAACGGCCATCAGCTATCTGCAAAAGGTTTGTGATGCACATATTTTGATGCTTTCATCACTGACTTACGAGAATGCAAGAGTCACCCTTGATGCGCTGGAAGCCGGCGCTGCTGACTTTATGCTTAAATCTTACGAAGCTTTGTCCTCTCATAGTGGCGCATTGATAGAAATATTACAGAACAAGGTTTTAGAGCTGGGTAAAGATAAACTAAGTCTGAGAGAACAGCCTAAAAAATCAGAAAAAAAAGTGTTGCTCAAAACCGGTAAAGAGAAGTTTGAAGAGCTCAAGCAGTCTTTTCAAAAGCTCAAAAGCAAACTTGGTCTAATTACAATTGGCTCTTCAACTGGCGGTCCTGTAGCTTTACAAAAATTGCTGTCAGCACTACCTAAAAACTTTCCTGTGCCTCTTGTGATCACTCAGCACATTCCACCAACATTTTCTGGTGTATTGTCCAGTCGATTGAATGAACAATCTGAACTTGAAATTGCTGAAGCAAATGATGGTGATCAGATCATGGTAGGCAAAGTTTATATCGCACCAGGAGGAAAGCAGCTTTATTTTGAACAGAAAAATGGTATGACTTTTCTGAGAGTGAGAGATTCTGATTCAAGAATTCAGTTTGCACCTTCAGTAGATGTTACTTTTGCATCGGCTGCAAAAATTTATGGTCAAAACCTTTTAGCCATTGTGATGACAGGAATGGGAGCTGATGGTTTAAAAGGTTGTCAATTAATTAATCAACATGGTGGTAGTATCTGGACGCAAGATAAAAGCTCTTGTGTGGTTTACGGAATGCCAAAAGCGGTGGATGAAGCAGGTTTATCTGATGCAAGGCTTTCACTGGAACAATTGACAGAGCTTTTTGGTGCAACCTGATAGACGATATTGCAGACAAGATAAAATAATTTCAGGATGAGATTGTGGACAAACTTAGTTTCCTAGGACTAATTATTGGTATCGCAGCCATATTCGGCGGACAGTTGCTTGAAGGTGGTAGTATTGATGCCCTTTTGAATTTGTCTGCTTTTATAATTGTCTTCGGTGGCAGCTTCGGAGCCGCCATGATGCAGTCACATTTTGCAACTTTCAAGCAGGCAATGAAAATCTTTCACTGGATTTTCGTGCCACCCAAATTCCCGATCAGAGACAGTATTGAACAAATAAAGCAATGGAGTGATGTTGTTAGAAAGAAAGGTCTGCTGGGGCTTGAAAATCGTATTGATGATGACATGACCGATTTTCTTAAAAAAGGTTTGAATATGCTGGTCGATGGAAATAATGCCGAAACTATCAGAAATACCATGTATATTGAAATTGATGTTAAGGACAAATCTTTAATGAAAGCTGCCAAGGTTTATGAATCTATGGGAGGCTATTCCCCAACTTTGGGTATTGTCGGCGCGGTATTGGGGCTTATTCATGTTATGGGTAATTTGAGTGATCCAAATTTGCTGGGTGATGGTATCGCAACAGCTTTTGTTGCCACTATTTACGGTGTTGGTTTTGCCAATTTATTCTTCATTCCTGTTTATCACAAACTAAGAGCAGTAATTGCATCTCAATCCCAATATCGGGAAATGTTGGTTGAAGGTTTAAGTTGTATTGCCGAAGGCCAAAACCCTTTTGTTATTGAGGGTAAATTAAATGGCTATATCAGTCATTAGTGTTAGAAATCATGCAAAGGCGTAATAGAGAAAATGTTTTTGAAGAAGATCAGACGGTTGAGAGATGGCTCATTTCCTATGCTGATTTTATAACGCTGCTGTTTGCTTTTTTTGTCGTAATGTATTCCATTTCACAGGTAAATGAAGGTAAATACCGTTCACTTTCTGAATCACTTGACCGGGCATTTGATACACCACAGAAAAGTATCCAGCCAATTGAGGTGGGTGAATTTGATGGTGGTGAAGCCAATGATTTTATTGGTGATTCAGAGGTGCAAAATGAAAATCTCATTGATGAAGAAGAGAATGATAAGGGCAAACTGGCACAAAATGATTTTGAATCACTTGAACAGGAACTAAAGGAATCGCTAAAAAGTTTGATTGATGCCGAGGTAGCTGATGTCAGTTCAGATGGTGAATGGATTAATGTCAACTTGAGCAGTGGCTTATTATTTCCCTCCGGTAGTGATTCATTGAATGATAATGCCGGATTGGTATTGGCTGAACTATCAATGCATTTAAATTCGAATAATCAGAAAATACTGGTTCATGGTCATACGGATAATATTTCAATCAATACGGAAAAATTTCCATCCAATTGGGAGTTATCCAGTGCCAGAGCTTCGGCAGTGGTACGCAAATTGCAAGAGTTATCTGTATATGGTTCAAGGATGAGTGTTGAAGGTCATGGAGAGTTTTCTCCTGTAGCCAGCAATGATACCAGCGATGGTAGAGCTAAAAATCGTCGCGTGGTTATTGCTATATCAAGAGAGATATCTGTTGAGAAAATAGTGCCGGAAGCTGAGGATATTACCACTGAGGCGACAATGACTGAGCAAAATCAGGTACAAAATACTATAGTTGAAGGGAGAGATGAACTTTCTCCAGCAGAAAAAGAAGCGGAACCGGAGTTTGAGATTGTGCGTTTACCCGGTGGTGGTATTTTAATTCGAGGCAAAAAATTGCCGCAGAAAGATAATGAATCAGGAAGTAAATAAACCTGAAAATGGTTTACACAGTTAAATAGAGAGGTTTCTGTGAAAGTTTGGACAATTGCCAATCAGAAAGGTGGTGTTGGTAAAACCACAACGGTAACAGCCCTTGCTGGTATTTTGGCAGAAAAGGGACATAAGGTGCTCATGATTGATTGCGATCCGCAAGCATCGCTGACATCTTATTTTGGCTATGACAGTGACGATTTTGAATTTACTTTGTATGACTGGTTTGCTAACACGCCAAAAAATGCTAAAGATGCCAAACAGGGTATCTTCAAGCTGGAAAATGAAAATATAGATTTAATTCCGGCCTCACTTAATCTTGCTACTCTGGATAAAAAATTCAGCAAAAAAGAAGGTATGGGGCTGGTTATTAATCGCGTGCTTAAAATACTGAATAATGAATATGATTACGTCCTGCTGGATTGCCCACCTGTACTTGGACTTTTACTTATTAACGCACTGGCAGCCTGTGAGCAGTTGATTATTCCGGTACAAACCGAGTTTCTGGCTATTAAAGGTCTGGAGCGAATGATGAATACATTGAAGATGGTTATCAAGGCACAGCATCACGACATTATATATACCATTGTACCAACCATGTTTGACCGAAGAACACGAGCTTCATTCGATTCTATCAGAAAAATGCGTGATGATTTTTCCGGTCATTTGTGGAATCAGGTTATTCCTGTTGATACCAAATTCAGAGATGCTTCCAGTGCCCATAAAACACCAAGCATAGCATTTCCCAATACTCATGGTGTACAGGCATATTACAAGCTGGCAGAAACACTATTGAGTAAAGCAGCCAGTGATGAAGCCGCTTAATCTGCTGCTAAATCTTAAAGATTATGAGCCAACATCATGAAGCCAAACCCATCATCAAAATCCTGCAAAAAAGATGTCGTTGATGATTTTATTGGTTTTTGGCTAGAAGAAAAAACTGAAAGCGAAAGCGATTCTGGAATTGACGAGGATGTGTCCGAAGACAAGGCTATACTTGAAGTTTCTGTTGAAGAGCCAAAAATAGAAGAAACTGACTCAACCGAAGATGATGTCGTGGCGGCATTTGAACCAACCGACGAAGTCGTATTATCACAACCGGCAGAATTATCAGAAGAGCCCGCAATAGTCATACCATCAAATCCAACTGAAACAATTGAATCAGAACTGGAGTCCGAAGCAGATGAAGAAGAGCAATGGAATGCCTTACTTGAAAAAGAAAACCGGCAATCCATTCAGGAAAACAGCATTGAGCCTGCACAATCTGTGGCAAAGCAAATAGCCGATCTACCAACCATAGCATCTGATGAAAGATTAAAAAAGGTAGAGCAGTTACTTGCCAGAATGTCTATGGTCAGCCCTTCCATTCAACCAGAGATTTCGAAATTATCTGAAATTGATATTGATGAAAATGCAGAAGTTCAAACGACTGAAGACTTTGTACTGGCATCCTTTGTCGAGAGAGAAATTGAGCAGGTCAGGGAAGTACTACC
>JAOUOC010000159.1 GCA_029880585.1 Gammaproteobacteria bacterium | reverse complement strand
ATTAAATCTGGTAATTACTATCATGATTAAAACGATTAATATTCAAACTCAAGGGCAGGGTCTCTATGAGTTTACAGACAAGGTTGTCAGAGAACTCAACGGAATGGAAAAAGACGAAGGTCTGTGCCATTTGTTTGTCCGACATACTTCTTGCAGTTTGATTATTCAGGAAAATGCCGATCCCTCTGCCAAAAAGGATTTGGAAAACTGGATGAACAGACTGGTTAAGGAGAATGATCCTCTCTATACTCATATCTTCGAAGGTGCAGACGATATGCCTGCGCATATCAAATCGGTTTTAACCAACTCCCAACTCAGTATTCCCTATCAGGATGGAAAGTTAATGTTAGGAACCTGGCAGGGTATTATCTTTGGGAACATCGGCATCAATCACATAATCGGCAAGTTGTCTTGCATTATTAATTTGTAAATTTATGAAGCAGGATTTTTACTCACTATTTTCAGTTGCCCCTATGATGGAGTGGACGGATCGCCACTATCGTTATTTCGCTCGCTTAATCACGAAGGAATCGACTCTTTATACCGAAATGATCACAACAGGCGCCATTTTACATGGTCAAAGAGATAGATTTTTGTCATTTGATGAAAGTGAGCACCCTGTAGTTGTCCAATTGGGTGGTAGTGATCCCGTTGATCTGGCCAAATCTGCTAAAATTTGTGAAGACTATGGTTATGATGAAATCAATTTAAATGTAGGCTGCCCATCTGATCGGGTGCAATCAGGTAAAATTGGTGCCTGTTTGATGGCTGAGTCTGATCTGGTGGCCAGATGTTTTGAAGCTATGCAAAAATCTGTGTCTATTCCAGTCACTATAAAACATCGTTTGGGAATTGATGATATGGATAGTTATCAATTTCTTTATGATTTTGTATCAACAGTTAAAAATTCAGGTTGCAAAACATTTATTGTTCACGCAAGAAAGGCAATATTGAGTGGACTAAGTCCCAAACAAAACCGTGAGATCCCACCTCTTGATTATGAACGAGTGTATCAATTAAAAAAGGATTTTTCACAAATTGATATTGTAATTAATGGCGGCATTGACAGATTGGATGATGCAGAAAATCATCTTAAATATGTTGATGGTATAATGATGGGAAGAGAAGCCTATCATAATCCTTACATTCTGGCAGAAGTCGATCAAAGATTTTATCAAGACAAAAAGCAGACCAGCTCAAGATCTGAGATAGTCGAAAAAATACTTCCCTACATTGAGCAGCAGTTATCAGCAGGTTGCAGACTCAATCATATTACGCGTCACATTTTAGGATTATTTCATGGGCAACCCAATGGAAGACTTTGGCGCAGGCATTTGAGTGAAAACTCTACAAAAGAAAATGCAGGAATTGATGTGGTTCTGCAGGCGCTTCAATTTGTTAAATAATGTCATTTAGTCTTTAACTTCAGCATTTAACCAATTATTTTGTAAATTCAGCCACATGTTAGTTAGTTTGGCTATTCTAATAATTTCAAAATGTTAACCAACAACTCAGCACAATACCAACACTCATTTAAATTTCAATTAAAACAACAGGTTAACGGCTATTAATTTTTTTTGGCACAGTTTGTGAAATAGAATAAGTGAAATGGTAATTTTTGCCAAATGTAAATTGGTTATATTAAGTTGGTTATATGGAGAAACAGAAAATGGGCGTATTTAAAAGATTGAGTGATTTGGTTAATAGCAATCTGACTGCTATGTTGGATAAAGCGGAAGATCCTGAAAAGTTGTTAAGGTTTGCCATTAATGAAATGGAAGATACTTTGCAGCAAGTAAGAGTTGAAGCTGCAAAAATAATTTCTGATAAAAAAGAAATGCAAAGAAATATGGAGCAATTGAAACAGGAAGCGACTCTTTGGGAACAACGTGCCGAAAAAGCGTTAACAAACAAGCGGGAAGATCTGGCGAAACAGGCGTTGTTTGAAAAAAACAAGGTGGAAAATGCTGTAGAACAGCAAAACAGGGAGCTGACTGAACTGGAGAAAGTTCTGACACATCTGGAACATGATATTGGTCAGTTGCAAAGTAAACTTGACGAAGCGCTTGCCAAACGAAATATGATGTTGATGAGACATGAGACTGCATGTTCATTGATTCGCGTAAAAAAAGTAGTTAACAGTAATCTGGTGGTCAATGCCATAGGGCGTTTTAATCGTTTTGAGAAAAAAATGGATGATCTTGAAGCCAGAATTGAATCTATGGATATGGGTAAGAATTATAGTTTGAAAAATCAGATAGATGAGTTAGGTGATGACAAACTGGATCAGGCATTAGCTGAGTTGAAAAACAAGGTTAAGAACAAAGGTAAAGCCGCTTGAATGTTGAATTGTTGATTAATGGAGATTATTGTGAAAAGTTATCATTATTACAGACGCTATGAAGAAGGTTCAGGTCGTCCCAGAGCCGAAAGTAAAATCATGGGAGTATGTGCAGGAATTGCGCATCAATTTGGCTGGGATGTTGTTACCGTCCGGATTATTGCATTGTTAAGCTTGTTTATATTGACCGGGCCGACCATTTTGGCTTATCTGATAGCGGGTGTACTGTTTTATTAGTGCTCTAAATTGATTGAAGAAAGTACCGATTAACTTTCGATAACAATTTTTTTGAAATATTGTTTTAAATAAGTAGTCTGGTTTGCAATAATGCCCTGTAATCAAATTTTTGGTTCAGGGTATTTTTTTACGCTGAATTATTGAGTTTAAACGTAGCAGATAGTAAGTCAGAAAATATTATTGAGTGACAAGGAAACGGAATGAAAAGTTTTTTATCCAGCCTTTTGGGGAAATTTAAGAAAGAGCAAATCATTGGTGATATTGGGCCATCTGAAACAACCGGATTCAGGTTGCTGCTTGTCTATGTTTCAGGTGCCTTGATGTTTATCTTTTTGTTTTTAACCTTTTTCTGGAGTAGCGAACCTGATATTTTTGAGGTGGCTGATAAAGCCGGTTACCGAACCTCTACCAATGGCGAACAGCTCATTGTTGGCTATACCACAGTAAAAACAACTGAAAGGTTAGTAGAAACTTTACTTAATAAATCAGGTGGTTTTTTAAGTAATGATGTTATACCGCCTTCAGTATTTCTTGATGATATGCCTGCCTGGGAATATGGTGCTTTGGTTCAGGTAAGAGATATGGTTTCTGCATTAAGAAATCATATGAGCCGCTCTCAGTCCCAGTCATTGGAAAATGAGTTTTTAAAAGAAGCGGAACCTTTATTTAACAATTCTCACACCAGATGGTTGGTGCCCAGCGCGGAAGGCAAATATCAAGGTGGGCTTGAAATGTTGACGGCCTATCGTGAAGCTATTAGTCAAACGGATAATCCAAATGCGCAGTTTTATGCCAGAGCTGATAATCTGGGAGCCTGGTTGCTGTTGGTTGAGAAGCGATTGGGTGGTTTGTCACAACGCTTGTCAGCTTCCGTTGGTGAAGCAAGAGTTAATACAGATCTCTCTGGCGATGATGCTGCCAAGCAATCCACTTCAACATCCAGCCATGTTTTGGTTAAAACACCGTGGATGGACATTGATGATAACTTTTATGAAGCCAGAGGCGCCTGTTGGGCATTGATACATTTATTAAAAGCAGTCGAAGTGGATTTTGCATCAGTTCTGGAAAAGAAGAATGCCAGGGCAAGTCTTGCACAAATTATTCGAGAACTGGAAGCAACTCAGCAGACTGTCTGGAGTCCAATGATATTAAACGGCAGTGGATTCGGTTTTGTATCCAACCATTCTCTGGTTATGGCTTCATACGTCAGCCGGGCAAATGCAGGTTTGATCGACTTGCGCGAATTGTTATCTAAAGGCTAGAGTCGAAGAGTGTTGAAGTTGATTAACAGGTTAGTAAAAAAATACAGTAGAGCTATTTACCTTGCGTTTGCCTTGTTGGTTACGTCGGTAATAAGTCATGTAAGTCTGGCTGCCAATAATAATGTCAAGTCTATCGAAAAACGATTGTCGGTTGCCGATGATGTCATTCTGATTATTGAAAATGAAAGGGGACAGATAGATATTGAAGGTTGGACTGAAAATCAGGTGATGATAGAAGGAACATTGGATGTTTTGGCAAAAGATATTTTAATTGATCAGGATGATTTTCACGTTTTTGTTAAAGTTAAAGTACCAAAAATCAAAAGCGCTCAGGATAGAAGAGGAAGTAATTTGAAAATCAGGGTGCCGCAAGGAAGCAAGATAGTTTTTAAGGGAGTAGGGACAGCACTATCAGTTAAAAATATTAAAAATGAGTTAAATCTGGAGTCACAAAGTGGCGATGTAACTTTAGACAAGATAACAGGGAGAGTGCTTGTTAAAACTGTCAGTGGCAGAGTTAATGCGAAAGATGTTCAGGGAGTGGTAGACATTTCAACCGTCAATGGCAATGTTGCAGGGAATGTTGACAGTCATTATCTGAAAGTTAGCAGCGTAAAAGGTAAGATTGATCTCAAACTAAAGGTGATAGACAGGATTGAGATCAGTAATGTTTCTGGTGAATCGATGATTTATGGTGACCTGTCGATTAATTCATTTGTTGAGATGACAAGCGTTGATGGTCAAAATTATTTATATCCTGAACAACAACCGGAATCTGATGTGTATTTGTTTGTTGGTCAGGCGGGCAAAAGCGAAATAGGTTATACCGTTATCAATCCATTTTTAAATGATTACCAATCCTGGAATCAGTTATTGAAAGCTGGTGATATTCGCTCTGTGATCAAACTTTCAACGGTTTCCGGTGTGGTAGGGATCAGAAAAAAGGCAAAATAAAAGCGACAACTTGTCGCTTTTGATTTGATGGAAATTCAATAATATAATTAGAAGGCTGGTTTCTCAGGTGTTTCATCGTAACGAGTGACACTATCACGAATTTCATTTTTAGCATCTTCAGCAGAACCCCAACCATCAATTCTTACCCACTTTCCAGCTTCCAGATCTTTGTAGTGCTCAAAGAAATGCTGGATTTGATTAAGTAGCAACTCAGGTAACTGTTCATACTCATTAACACCTTGATAGATTGGTGTCAGCTTTCTGATTGGCACAGCCAGAATTTTTGCATCCGTACCAGATTCATCAGTCATATTTAAAACACCAACAGGACGACATTTTATGACAGAGCCAGCCATTAATGGAAATGGCGTTGGCACCAACACATCCACAGGGTCACCATCTTCAGAAAGTGTATGTGGAACGTAACCATAATTGGTAGGATAATGCATACATGTTGCCATAAAACGATCAACAAAGATTGCGCCTGAATCTTTATCTACCTCATACTTGACCGGATCGGCATGTGCGGGTATTTCGATGATGACATTAATTTCTTCCGGAATATCTTTTCCAGCCGGGACTTTGTTTAAACTCATATTTCCTGTTTACTTGCTTACTTTACCATTGGGGGCGCGTATTATAGCCATACTGCACTGCAAAATAAACACCTAGATCAAATAAAAAAAACACTTATAAATTCAATAAGTTAAAATAACATGCTTTAGCTTGTTTACCTGTGACATCTTTATTGTTATACAGGTTTTGAATTTATTTTTGATTCATCCAGTTTGGTCGTATTAAATCAGTTTGTTTTTTGATACATGACCTTCCCTGTTGACGCTTGTCAGGACTATAAAAAAAGTCTTTGATGGGACTTGTTGGCAGTATAAGAAGGCAATTTAACATTTGGTTTGGGATTGATCGAAAGTGTTTAACTTTTAATTAGTGGGGAAAGTATGACTAATTTAATTCAGTTGCCACCAGTAATGGGGCTGGTTGGTTTGATAGCTGCTTTTGTTATTTATTTTGTGATTAAATCATATCCAGGTGGTGAGGGTAAGACCGCTAAAATAGCAGAAGAAATTCACAATGGCGCAATGGTTTTTATGCGTCGTGAATACTCAATTTTGTCTGTATTTTTGTTTTTTATAGCCATTCTATTGTATTTTGGTTTTGATACATGGCATACGGCTGTGGCTTTTGTTGTGGGAGCGTTGAGTTCTGCAATTGCCGGCTACATAGGTATGTTAACTGCAACCAAAGCAAAT
>JAOUOC010000158.1 GCA_029880585.1 Gammaproteobacteria bacterium | reverse complement strand
TGGACTGTAATCACTGTGACTCCACCTGCTACCGACTATGCAAAGGAAATGCCTCAAACCAATGCTGTTAACGAAGTTAAAAGTGAGCAATCTTCTGAAGATAAAGTACCGGAAGCGGAACAAACTGCTGAAAATGCCACTGAAGAAGAATCAGTTAGTTATTATTTTGAATCACAAGAAATGTATCAAGCTTTTTTTAGCGCCCTGATTAATCAAACTGTTGAACAAGCTGGCGAAGGAAAATTAATCATTATCGGCAACCAAACCAGCTCCTGGTGGCTGCTGAATAATCCTGTTGATACCAGAGTCTCTCATCTGGTTTTAATTGCGCCACATTTACCCTTTGATCAGGCTTCAACAAAACAGAAAATAGTATTGCCACAAATCCCTGTTTATTTAATTCTGGATAATTTTCATAATAGTTCGACTTTTGTTTCTGCCTATCATCAATCTGATAACAGTCAGCAAATTAGCCGACTGTCCGATCCAGGTATGATGGGTAATAATATCGACCTTGATGACAATCAGATTGCCCGAAGAATTGCTGGATGGGCATTGAAATAGTTTTGATGACATTTGTTTTTAAAATATCTCAAATTGATTGAATTCTTTCAGAACTATTGCAGCTATTTTAAATCGAAGTAATGGTTTTAACTAAAAAGGAGAAAGAAAATGGCCAAGGGTGGAACCAAGAAAAAATCATCTTCGTCAAAAAAGAGCAATGACTAAACCCTGAAACAGGAATCGCCAGCGTTGATTATCAAGATTTCATTTAACCTGTATGCTTTAAAATTTCTGATAGTCTGGTGAAATGATTTGCCGGGGATGGCAGGCAACTCGGTAAAATCAATTGCCAGCAATAACTCTTTCCAACAAACGATTAATTTCATTTTGTGCATCTTTAGCACCATAACCTTCCTGCTGAAAAACTGTTTCGCCTTTTGCAAGACTGCTCACATAAATTGATCGATCTCTTACCAAATGAGCACCTTGAGCATAAAGTTTGGTTGCAATAAACCTTTCCTCATGGCGACGAATATCCAGTGCATTAATACATTTAATAATTCTTTTATCTCTTATTGCTCGCAGAGCTCGACTCACTGCCTTTAAATCAAGAATACTGGGACGCATGGGAATAATAATGGTCTCAACTTCCGGAATACTACTCATGAGGGGAGGATGGTCATATATTAAAAAATCAACCGATGGCATCACTGCAGGTTGTGAAGGGATGACAGAAAATGGTAGTTTGTTTTCAGAGAAAATGTCTGTAGCCGATTTTTGTGGATCGAGATCACACACCAAAACCTTGTAGCCTGCTTTATTGGCAGCGGCAGCAAAATTGAGTGCCAGAGTTGTTTTCCCTGCACCGCCTTTAGGTGACCAAAAGGCTACTCTTCTCATTGACCTTCCCTAATCCGTATTTTTGTTTTGTCAAACAGATCGATTAACGTTATAACCATTAGAACTATATCTGGATAGATTTAATAGTCAATTCTAATTGAGTTATTTCCCATTATTCAAAGGCTTAATGTTTGTTTTACCTGTTAGTTCACAATGTCTGGCGATTAAAATCTGAAATTTGTAACTCTGTCACTTTTGCGCAATGAAAATATTGGTAGGCCTGCCGTCTTCAAGATATTCAACTTCATCAAGCAAAATTCTGTAATGACTAAAAGCTTTTGCCAATTCTCCATACTTTAACAAAAACCTTGGTCTTTTAGGTTGACCAAATTTTTCACTACCTTCAAGAAACGTTTGATAAACAAGAAAACCATTTTTAGCTAAATGCCTGTCAATCCACGGGAAAAGTGGTCGATGTAAATAGCGCACCACAGTGGTCAAGTTAAAAGCCGGCAACTCAATTGCAATTTCCTTATCCTCCAGATCCAGACAATGAGTTTGGATTTTAACGCCTTGATGACCTGCAAGCTCTTGCGCTTTTGATAGTGAATTGGATAAATAATCAATAGCGGTTACTTGCCATCCCTGAGTGGCAAGATAAGTTGCATCACGACCAGTCCCACAAGCCAGATCAAGCGCAATACCCTTGTTGATATGATGACCCCATTGGCTTTGAAAATATTCCACCACCCTGGCGGGTTGCCAAATCCTGTTCTTTTGATTGCCTGATTCCAGCAAATTCAATTCATTTAATTTATTTTTGACTAACTCATTCCAAACTAACAGATTTTGTATTTGATAGCCCTTTTGTTTGATGGAAGCGATCGCTTCCTGACAGTTTTCCTGATTGACACAAACACGCAAAGGTATATTCCGATTTGGAAACTCATGAACTCTTTCACTTATTTGTGATAACGGGATATTGGCTGCGGCTTTATAATGACCCTGCTCAAATTCCAGTTTCGTTCTTACATCCAGCAATTCTGCCGAATTATTTTGAACAAAACTATCTACTGATTGACCGATTTGCGGATCTGATCCCATTCCTTATCCTTGATATCTCCAATTTCATTTATTTTCGGGTAACGAATGTTATGTTGTTTGCAAAACTTGGTCACTTTGGGATGCAACCACTCAAATCGTAACTTTTCAAATAGCTCATCACTGATCTGACGCTGTTGATACAATCCGGCTTGTTGTCTTTGACGTTGTGCTTCGTACAGGATAATTGCTGCAGCAACAGAGACATTGAGCGATTGCACCATTCCCATCATAGGTATAATGACATGTTGGTCAGCCATTTCAGCACCTTGTGCGCTGACACCAAATTTCTCTGCACCCAGCAATATGGCTGTTGGTTTGGTGTAATCTATATCCCGATAATCAACCGCTTTATCAGAAAAATGGGCAGCCAACACCTGCATTTTTTGCGCTTTTACAAACTGAAACCCTTGATCAAGATCTTCATGTACGCGAGTTGCAACCCATCGATTGCTGCCCATTGAGGTGCCATGTAGCGATTTTATCATCCCCTTTGGGTAAACAGCATTTACATCTCCAATTCCCACAGCATCGCAGGTTCTTACAACGGCGGCTAAATTATGCGGCTTGTGAACCTCGTCCATTAGCACCGTGAGACCTGTTTGTCTTTTATTTAAGGTCTCAACAATTTTATCGTTTCTGGCATTCATTAAAAACTATACTTTAAATCGATTAATCAAGTGTCAGGATTGCGTCCATTTCTACCAAAGCACCTTTCGGAAGCTCTTTTACACCAATTGCAGCACGTGCCGGATAGGGTGTAGAAAAATACTGCGCCATAATTTCATTTACCACCGGAAAGCATGATAAGTCGGTTAGAAAAATGTTTAGCTTGGCAATACTATTCAAGTCTCCGCCGGAAGCCGTGGCAACTGCAGATAAATTTTTAAATACCTGATGGATCTGGTCTTCTGTTTTATCACTGATAATTTCCATAGTTTCAGGAACCAAAGGGATCTGACCTGAAAGATAGACTGTATTACCAACCTTGACAGCCTGTGAGTATGTTCCAATAGCTGCTGGTGCATTTTCAGTGCTGATAATTTCGCGAGACATAAATTTTCCTCTAAATAAAATGCTAATTAATTTTTAACGATGACGAGAGACCTTGATGACAAAATCATAAAGTCTTATTTTTCTGATTAAATTGGCCAAATGCAAACGATCTTTTATTTCGACCAGGAAAGTAAGCGTATTGGTGGCACCGTCTTTTGTATCAATTTCAATATTAACAATGTTAACACCGTTATCTGATATCACACTGGTCACTTTTGCCAAGACACCATGTTTGTTGATCACATCAACACTCAAAGACACCCTGAAATCCCCAACAACATCTTTTTCCCACTGCACAGGTACATATTTATCCAGATGATGTTTGATGTTGGAGACATTACTACAATCCTGGCGGTGAAGAATAAATCCACCACTGGTACTGATTGTTCCAACAATTAAATCACCGGGAATTGGATGACAGCACTTGGCATAATCAATCATCATGCCCTCAGTTCCCTTAATGGCAAAAGGTGCGTCTTTATGTTTTAACTTGCTTGGATCTATGTCTGTTTTGGAGTTTAGTCTGTGTGCAATAATAATACTGGCGGTCAATCCCAAACCAATTTCATGCAAAATGTCTTCAAATTTCTTGTGTTTTGTTTCTTTTAATACTCGTTGGATATTTTCTTCTGAAACTGATTCTATAGATTTGTTACCCAGTGCCTTTTCAAGCAATCTTCTACCCAGTTTAATGGCGTCATCACGATGAAGGTTTTTAATAAAGTGACGGATGTTACTTCTGGCTTTACTGGTAGTGACATAACTTAGCCAACTGGGATTTGGTTTGGCTCCTGGTGCTGTAATAATTTCAACTGTCTGGCCATTGGATAATTCTGTTGAAAGAGCTGATATTTTTGCATCTATTTTACAGGCTATACAACTATTACCCACATCTGTGTGGATTGCATAGGCAAAATCGATGGGCGTTGCTTTTTTTGGTAATTCAATAATGTTGCCGTGTGGCGTAAATACGTAAACTTCGTCTGGAAACAGATCAACTTTTACGCTTTCGATAAACTCTATGGAATCACCCGTATTTTTTTGTAATTCAAGCAGGTTACGCATCCATTCACGCGCTCTGATTTCTGCTCGATTGACATCATTTCCACTTTTATACAACCAGTGAGCAGCAACGCCATTTTCAGCCATTTGTTCCATTGTCTCGGTTCTTACCTGAACCTCAATATGTAAGCCATGAGGCCCTTTTAGTGTGGAATGTAAAGACTGATAGCCATTGGCCTTTGGAATGGCGATATAATCCTTAAATCTTCCGGGAACAGGTCGATAAAGATTGTGCAACTGGCCAAGTATTCGATAACAACTGTCTTCTGTATCAGCAATCACTCTAAAGCCATAAACATCCATTACCTCACTAAAAACCTGTACAGTTTCACCCAGCTTTTCCTGCATTTTTCGATAGATGCTAAAAGGGGTTTTTTCACGCCCGACTACTCTGGCGTCAATTTCTTCAGATTTCAGTCTGTCTTCGATAGTTTTACAAATGTTGGAAATAATTTCTTTTCTGTTGCCGCGTGCTTTTTTGACTGATTCCTTTATCACTCTATGTCGCATGGGATGTTGCGCAGCAAATCCTAATTCTTCCAGCTCAGTCCGCATGGCATACATACCAAGACGATTGGCAATAGGTGCGTAGATTTCAATTGTTTCTTTAGCTATTCTGCGTTGCTTGTCAGGCCTTAGCGATCCCAATGTACGCATATTATGTAATCTGTCGGCCAGCTTGATCAAGACCACTCGCAGATCTTCGACCATAGCCATAATCATTTTTCTGAAATTTTCTGCCTGAGCCTCTTCCCAGGACGGGAATTTTATTTGTGTCAGCTTACTGACACCTTCAACCAGACTGGCTACATTTTCACCAAAATTGCTGTTTAATTGCTCAGATGTGACATGACAATCTTCAATTACATCATGCATCAATGCTGCCATGATGGTTTGTTTGTCGAGATGTAAGGATGCCAGAATGTTGGCTACTGCGACCGGATGAGTGATGTAAGGATCACCGCTGCTTCGCATTTGCCCGTTATGAGAATCACGGGCAAAAACATAGGCTTTTTCTACTTCTTCAACCTGAGAAGCATCAAGATAGGATTGTAGTTGTTGCTTAAGACCATTAAACAAGTACACCCATTTCTCCTAGCCATCAATCAATTAATCTTCGATAGACTCATTGATTTCGACACTTTCCACAACGCCAAAGCTGTCAATATTGCTGGCAGTAACAAGGCCCTCTTCAATTTCTCTCAAGGCAACAACCGTTGGTTTGTCGTTATCCCAATCAACCAGAGGTTCTTCACCAGCGATTGCCAACTGTCTTGCACGTTTTGAAGCCAACATCACCAAATCAAAACGATTACCAACTTTATCTACTGCATCTTCTACTGTAACTCGAGCCATAAAACTCTCCAAAAATCTCTATATCTATCTATAACTATCAAAAATCAAAAAATATTTTTCAACACTAACGTTCATATTGATTGCATTAGTCAAAGTATAACAACTTCTATGCAAATCTCATACTTAAATCATTGAAAATCAAAGGGCGCATAGTTTAACCCA
>JAOUOC010000029.1 GCA_029880585.1 Gammaproteobacteria bacterium | reverse complement strand
TTGGATGGAAAAGAAGTGGAAAATGAGTCTGGCGGTTTTAAAGTGACAGTTGAGAATGTTGAGTATGGCGACCATTCAGTAAGAGTGAAAGTGGTTGATGAATTGGGCGTTACCATCGAGCAAAGTGAAAGTGTTAAGTTTTATTTATTAAATCGCATTAATCCTGAAACCAGAAAAAAACAGAAGGCTCAATTTAATCGTAATTAATGACTTTCTTTATTGTGATTGCAAAGCTAAATAGCATTAATCTTTATTGTGAATCTTGACTGGCTCTTTTAGCTCTTGCCAACAACCAACCGAAAACAAACACAAAAAGACAGGGCAGCCAAATCCATTTCAGTTCGGTCAGAATAACTTTAACCCCCTGACCATCTAAAAAGCGTCTGATACTCAAAGTCGAAACTTCGATTGGTTGAAAATCAAAAAAGAATCGTTCATTACTAAATGGCGAGAACAGAGCCACGCCCTTACCGCCGTTGGTTAACATATCCAGTAGACCGTGAGACATGGTACATAAAAACAAAAATAGCCAAACCGGTACCCATTTTAACTGGTGACGATGAACAAAAAACCAGGTAATCAACCCGCTGATTATAAGCGCAAAAAAGATGGAGTGAGTAAAGCCTCTGTGTCCAAATAAATGATTGTAGGGAATTCCAAAGCGAAACATGATGACATCGGCATCAGGCAAAACAGTTAAAACTATTCCTGTAAACAAAAGCAATCTGGAGTCTCTGATTTGTTTAAACCAGGGAGATAATCCGACTGCTATTACAGGGTGAGTGAAAATTGTTGGCATTTTTTATTTTGAACAGATTGATATTATTCGGCCAGTTTACTTATTATAAACAAATTGTCTAGAGCTTATAAATTAGGCGTTAAAAATAGAACATATTGATCAAACCGTATTTCTGCTGTTTGTTGATGCTCGGTAATGACTGTAGGTGTAGCCAACAAAGTATGCCTACCTTTAGATATGTTGTAAAGCCAGGTTGAAATTTTTATCTTTTTATCATGGGTTATTTCAGATTTAACCTCTATTTTAATTTCATTGGTTACTATCATTTCACTTGATTTGTTTTCTTCGTTTAACAGTTGGACATTGGCCAATTCTTTATTTTCAGATAGCAATACAAGGTCAACCATAATCGGTTGGACATTTGCTGGTAACAAAAATAAACCAGATAAAATTAACAACATAAATGTAGAAGCGATCATGGCTTTTTGTTTAAATAAATTGTATTTATGGTTTTTAATATCTTCGACTTTAATCTCAAACACAGCAGCCAAAGATTTTGCGGATTCAATGGAGGATGATCCATTTGACTCGATACGTTGAATTGTTCTTAGGCTCAATCCCGAAACATCTGCCAGTTGATTTTGAGTCCAGGCATGCTGGTTTCTAAGATCTTTGATTTTGGTTGAGTTTAATTTGATGTCCATATGATGGCCCTTATGAAGTTTAAGATTAGTATTTTGTATCAGTATGTTGTTCAGAAATTATTTTGTCTACGCCATCTTTACGACATTGATATATGAAGTTTACATTTTATATCAATTTATTCGATATACGAGGGTCGATATTACTCCCCTTTTAAAACCAGATTTGATAAGATCTTGCACGTTTTTTATCCATCAATTAACGCAAGGTAATCTAATGAGCGAAAAATTTGTTGCTATCTTAATGGGGTCAGATTCAGACTGGCCAGTCATGGAAAACACCTACAATACTCTAAAAGAATTGGGTATTAAAGCTGAAGTCAGAGTCACATCTGCCCATAGAACACCAGCAGCCACACATGAATATGTAAAGGATGCTGAAACTCGTGGTTGTGCAGTGTTTATCTGTGCTGCCGGACTAGCGGCTCATTTGGCAGGTGCGGTTGCAGGTTTGACTACTCGTCCGGTCATCGGTGTTCCAATGGATGGTGGCCCTTTAAAAGGTCAGGATGCTTTACTTTCTACGGTGATGATGCCAGCAGGTGTTCCGGTTGCAACGGTTGCCATTGGTAAAGCGGGTGCAAAAAATGCTGCCTACCTTGCTGCGCAAATGTTGGGAATTGCTGATGAGGCGATTGCCAAAACTGTTGCTGATGATAGAAAAGCTAACGCGGATGCAGTGATAGCCAAAAACGCAGCACTTCAACAAACATTGAACTAATTTGATTGAACAATCGCAAATTGAAAAGGCCATCCTGACCCTCGCTCAGGGTGGCGTTATTGCATACCCCACAGAATCAGTCTATGGCCTGGGCTGTGATCCCGCCAATCAACAAGCATTAAGCAAGATATTACAGATAAAGAATCGCCAGCCAGATAAAGGTCTGATAATATTGGTGAGTGATATTCTGCAAGCTGAAAACTATATCCAGCCATTAAGCGACTCACAACTGGAAAAGATTACTCAAACTTTTGAAAGAGCAACGACCTGGTTGCTACCGGCAAAGTTGGGAATATCTGAAATTTTAACCGGTGGATCTGATAGAATTGCAGTAAGAATAACCCAGCATCCAGTCGCGCGAAGTTTGTGTGAATTGAGCCAGTCAGCTTTGGTTTCAACCAGTTGCAATTTGTCTGGAGAAAAAGAGCTGATAAACGCAAATCAGGTTAGAAATTCTATGGGTGATGTTTTGGATATGATTGTTGATGCCGATGTTGGAGGACAGCCTCCATCGAGAATAATTGATCTGCAAAGTGGAAAAATATTAAGAGAATAAAATGATAGAAATTGATCGTGTCAAAAATTATCTGTTAGGTTTACAGGAAAATATCTGTAATGAATTGTCAGGTGTTGATGGTAAAGCAGAATTTATCGTAGATAAATGGCAGCGACCTGAAGGTGGTGGCGGAATTACGCGAGTTATTTCTGATGGTGCAGTTTTTGAAAAAGGCGGTGTCAACTTCTCGCATGTGGCAGGCAAGTCTTTACCCGCTTCTGCAACTGCAGTAAGACCAGAATTGGCAGGTAGAAGTTTTCAGGCTATGGGGGTGTCATTAGTTATTCATCCGCATAATCCTTACGTACCGACTTCACATATGAATGTCAGATTTTTTATCGCAGAAAAAGACGGCCACGATCCGGTCTGGTGGTTTGGTGGCGGTTTTGATTTAACACCTTATTATGGTTTCGATGAGGATTGCGTACATTGGCATCAGGTATCGAAAGCCGCTTGCGAACCCTTGGGTGAAGGCGCTTATGATAAGTACAAAAAATGGTGCGATGATTATTTCTTTATCAAACACCGCAATGAAGCCAGAGGTGTCGGTGGGTTGTTTTTTGATGACTTGAATGAGCCGGATTTTGATACAGCTTTTGAATTTATGCAAAGTGTTGGCAATCATTACACCAAGGCCTATGTTCCAATTGTTGAAAAAAGAAAAACAACAGAATATGGTGAGCGTGAAAAGGCATTTCAAAAAATGCGTCGTGGACGTTATGTTGAATTTAATCTGGTTTATGATAGAGGCACATTGTTCGGTTTACAGACCGGCGGTAGAACCGAATCAATATTAATGTCATTGCCTGCTGATGTAGGTTGGTATTATGATTGGAAAAATGAATCAGGCAGTTCAGAAGAAAAATTAACCGAGTATTTTCTGAAACCGAGAAATTGGTTGGAATAAAATAGAAAATTCCAGACTAAATTACCTAAAAGAGACTCAGGTTTAAAACAGATAGAAGAGGAAAATCAAATGGCTGAATTTACCACACAAAGCAAGTTTCCCTACAAAAGACCAAGACGAATGCGAGCGAGTGATTTTTCACGTCGTTTGATGGCTGAAAACAAGGTTTCTGTTGATGATTTAATTTATCCGGTTTTTGTGCTGGAAGGTAAAAACAAAACTGAATCGGTTGCTTCCATGCCCGGCGTTGAAAGAAATACATTAGATAAGCTAATGATTGAGATGGAAGAAATAGCTGAATTAAAAATACCGGCCATTGCGCTTTTTCCTGTGATTGATAATGGAAAGAAGTCTTTAATGGCCGAAGAATCATACAATCCTGATGGTTTGGTTCAAAATACCATTAAAACGATAAAAGAAAAATTTCCACAAATAGGTATTATTACCGATGTAGCTCTCGATCCGTACACCAGTCATGGTCAGGATGGCATTATTGATGAATATCGTTATGTTTTAAATGACAAAACGATTGATGTATTGGTAAAACAGGCGTTGAGCCATGCCGAAGCGGGTGCCGATATTGTTGCGCCCTCTGACATGATGGATGGTCGAATTGGCGCTATTAGAAAAACGCTTGAGATGAAAGGGCATGTAAACACTAAAATTCTGGCCTATTCAGCAAAATACGCATCAGCATTTTATGGTCCATTTAGAGACGCGGTAGGTTCGGCAGGAAATTTGGGTAGTGCTGATAAAAAAACATACCAAATGGATCCGGCTAATGGAGATGAAGCTTTTCACGAAGTCGCAATGGACATTAATGAAGGCGCAGATATGGTGATGGTTAAACCGGGGATGCCGTATCTGGATGTGATTTATCGTATCAAGCAAAACTTCAAGGTGCCAGTTATGGCTTATCATGTAAGTGGTGAATACGCCATGATGAAGGCCGCTGTTCGTAATGGCTGGTTGGATGAAAGACAATGCATGCTGGAAACCATGGTTGGATTCAAACGAGCTGGAGCAGATGCTGTGCTGACTTATTATGCCAAAGAAATTGCTCAATGGTTAAAAAAATAATCTGAATTGAGGTTTTACTATGGCACATATGAAGCCATTGAATAAGTCTGCAACGCCTGAATTGGAAGAAGACTTTGCTATTTTTGAACGGATTCTGGGTTTTGTGCCTAATAGCTTATTGACCATGCAACGTAAACCGGAGATGGTCAAAGCCTTTGGAGTTTTGACCAAGGCAGTGATGTCAAAGGATAATCAGGTAGACTTGGGCTTTATGCGATTAATTGCTCATTTTGCCAGTCGAGCTGCAGGTTGTCAGTATTGTGAAGCGCATTCGTTAGTAGCCGCAAACATTCATGGTGTTTCTCAGGAAAAGCTGGACGCTATCTGGGAATATCAAACCAGCGAACATTACACGCCAGCAGAAAGAGTGGCACTGGATTATGCGCTTGCAGCAGGTTCTGTACCCAACGGGGTTGATGAGCAATTAATGGAAAAAATGCGAGAGCATTGGAGCGAGAATCAAATTGTTGAAATATTAGGCGCTGTTTGTCTTTATGGCTTTCTTAATAGATGGAATGATTCAATGGCAACCGATCTTGAAGTGACACCTAAAAATATGGGGCAACGCGTGTTAAGTAAACAAGGATGGGATGGCGGTAAGCACGTCAAAAAATAGCAGTTTAATATGATACCTAATGAGTAGTTAAAAGATATTGGAGATATCCATGAAAAAAATCAGTCAATTCATTCTAGTTCTGTTTTCAGTTTTTATGTTCAGTTGCGGAGAGAAAAACAACAATACTGAGCAAACTCAAGAACAGATTGAGACTTTTGAGCCTATTGAATGGACCATGGTGACAACCTGGCCAAAAGGTTTCCCCGGCTTGGGAAGCGGCGCGGAAGATTTGGCAAGATTAATCGGAGAGTTAAGCAACGGCAGATTAACAGTAAAGGTTTATGGCGCAAATGAGTTGGTTCCTGCCCTACAGGTTTTTGATGAAGTATCTTCCGGTAGTGTGCAAATGGGTCATGGAGCAGCGTATTACTGGAAAGGCAAAATGCCGGCAGCATCGTTTTTTTGTGCCGTGCCTTTTGGCCTTAGCCCTGATGAGATGGATGGCTGGTTGCTTAAAGGTGGTGGTTGGGAGTTATGGAAAGAGCTCTACGCTCCACACAATGTTATTCCATTCCCTGGCGGCAACACAGGTATGCAAATGGGTGGTTGGTTTAAAAAAGAAATTAATAGCATTGATGATTTTCAAGGATTAAAAATGAGGATCCCTGGCTTGGGTGGCGAAGTGTTCAAACGAGTTGGAGGTAATCCGGAATTAATAGCTGGTGGCGAAATATTTTCAGCTTTGGATATGGGGCGAATTGACGCTGCAGAATTTGTAGGGCCATATAATGATTTGGCTTTCGGGTTTTATAAAGCGGCCAAATATTATTACTATCCGGGATGGCAAGAGCCTGGTCCAACACTAGAAGCAATTGTGAACAAGCAGGCATATGAAGCGCTTCCGGCTGATCTGCAGGAAATTGTAAAAACCGCGAGTTTAAGGATCAACAATGAAATGCATGCTGAATTTACAGAAAAAAATAGTCAGGCACTTAAAATATTGGTAGAAGAGCATGGCGTTATTGTAAAGAAATTTCCTCAGGATGTTCTTGATAAACTCAAACAGGAGTCAGAAGCTCTTCTCAAGGAGATGAGCGAAACAGATGAGCTTTCAATGCGTATTTATCAGTCATATTCAGAGTTTAAAGCGCGCTCTAATGAGTGGAAAAAAATTAGTGGAAGTTTGTAATAGTTTTATCTAAAAAAGAGAGATATTGTCAGGTTTGTCATGTGAAGAACTGGCTTGACCTGAAAGCATCTCATCGTGCTGATTCATTTCTTCAGCTGTAGTGTAGGTGCTTTTGATCTTTTCTTCCATGTGTCTTATGTTATCGCGTCGTTCCGATTCATTGTTGGATTCCACCTGAAGACTTTCTATTACAGTCGCAATATTATTTACCACATGTTGTAATTTTTGACTCATTCTATCCTGAAACTGAAGTTTGATGATTACGTGAGTCATTTCCTTCTGTACCTGCATTCCCATATTAACCAGAAGTTGGTCAGATTCTGCCAGAGTGTAGGTGGTAAATTTATGCTGTGATATAACTTCGTGAATAACCTTTTCAGCGGTATCGCTCATCTTCTGCTCTGTTTCGCTTGATTGAAGTGCATTATCAAGAATGGAGTCGACAGACGTTGTTATAATATCAATTTTCTTGCGTATGTTGGTTCCAGTCTCTTTAGATTGTGTAGCCAGGTTTCTAACCTCATCAGCTACGACAGCAAAACCACGTCCTTGCTCACCAGCTCTTGCCGATTCAATAGCAGCATTTAAAGCCAGAAGATTAGTTTGCTCTGCAAGTGCCTCGACATCCGCAGCCATTTTTGCAAGTTCAGACATAAATGTGGAAAGTTTGTTAATTTCATCAAGTGAAGACTGTTTTACATGCGCCATTTGAATGAGAGTGTCTTTTAGGTTTTCCAATTCAAATTGAATGGAATCAGAAGATTTTTTTACAGAAGACAGTGAAGAAAACCTTTCTCCTGAGTTGGCAGCAGAACCTGTTACATCAACAGTTGTCGATATACTTTCAATAATTTGAGTAAATCTTGCTGAAAGCTCATTCACGGCTTGAGTTGATTCTTCAATTGAAGAGTTAATCTGTTTCTGCCATAGTGGAAATAATCTTTCCAGTGTTTCTATCAAAAGCACATCTTTAGTAATAATTTCAGGTTGTACTTCTATTTCTTCTTCATCGCTATCAGTATGGCTGTTTATTTCAAGAAATAAAAAAATAAAAGGAACAAATGCCGCAACCAAGGTGTATCCTGCAAAATAAGGCATTTGCATAAAAGAAAATACAGAACCTGTCAACAGAAGAAAAGCCAGTATTGAAATGTTTAAAATTAGTTTATTTGCTTTATCCATAATCTGGTTGTTATGGCCGTTTAAGAAGATACAACTAAGTAATAGTCGTTAAACTGGATTTTTTCCAGTAATAACTTTAAACAATAAGGAAATGATGATTTGAATCAAATGAAAAGTAAGGCAAATTTTGATTCATTTACAGGCGAAAAAATCGAAAATGTTAAAAAAACAATAACCAGTTCAAAAAAACAGATTTTTATTTGTAAGAAATCTCTTACATTTGTGTAAGTAATATCTGCATTTCATGAAAGAGATTGTCAGTTTATTTGATAAGTCAGGTCTGACAAATTACTTTCCATAATTGTAAGATATTGATTTGGTTTAATATATTTTTTAGATAAATATTGTGAGACAGGAGACAAGGAGATATTTGGTAAATTTACCTACTTGCTAATTTTTCAGAAAAAACTATTATTCTAACTAAGCGTCATGGAGGACGTTGGATTGTAGGGACTAGCGAGACAGGAAGCTCGTATCAAGGAAATGATATTCATGGAAGTTGCAGGGAGCAATCTTTTCATCGGATGAAAGTGTAGACTACTGGGGCGGCTTAGGTCGCCCTTTTATTTTTTGCCCTTCTTTAAAAACTATTAATTTTAAAACAATTAAAATATCGATACTTTCTTTGATTATTTAAAGCGGTTTAAAGTCATATAACAATATGCCTGCAAATCTCGGCTTGTCATTGTTGAAATAATAAGACATAAAATCTACCTTAATCGTTTTACCATCCAGCTGGCTGGCATGAAGTAGATACTTTCCATCTATCACCATACCCTCATGAGCGACCAGAACACCAATTTTAAAATAGTCAGGTTTGACAAATGCAACGCCTGACAAAGCTGGTAATTTATTCAAAAGTTCTGGTTTTATTTGAGCGCTGGGAATGTATTTAATATTGGCATTTAAAGTCCAATCAAGATCTAGGTTTTCGCTGCCATTTTCTTTCTGATTAAGTGTAATTGTTTGCGAGGTCATTAAACTCTCTAAAGCAATTTGGTCAGAAATATTAGGCGTGGAAGGATGATTCAGTATTCTATCTGAAGTGTAATGCCAGCGTAGTTTGTAGTCAGGATATTTATTTCCTTGCTTGTCAGCTTTGTAATGAAGTGCAATCATGTTTTGTTCCGCTTCTTGCCAGGATTGGCTTTGTGCCAAACTTAAACTGGTAAGAATGTGCCCTGTGCAATCAGAAACATCCAGGCGAAAAATTGGATCGGTATCAGGCAGTTTTGCTTCACCCAGTTTAAAAATTTGATAAGGTGTATCAATTCGCCAATGAGCTATGGCGTTGAGTCTGGATTTAAAGTCAGGAAACTTTTGATGGAATTGAGGTAATATTTCATCAATTTGTTTTGGTGTTAATGTCCATGGTTTGGGAAGAGCATCAATCCACTTCCTGTCATCATAATTAGCGGCCAGAAGAATGCTATTTGCTAACAGCAAAATAGAAACAATTATAAAACTGTATGTTTTTTTCATCACGACCACCAGATTTTTTTATTACAATTGTTTGAAAGCAAAATAATAAGTCATTTGGAAAATAATAAAAAGTTAAAAGATGAAATAGCGAGCTAAATTGAAAAAAGATGTAAACAAGCTATTGGCACAATTTACCTGCGTAATATAATATGGGTTGTTATTTTAGAGTCAGGTATAAAGGTATGAGTCAAAATATTCAGCAGCTTTTGGAAAATAATCAGGCCTGGGTTAAAAGGTTTGAAAAAGAAAATCCGGGTATTTTTGAAAAACTATCCCACCAGCAAAATCCGGAATATCTGTGGATAGGCTGCTCAGATAGTCGTGTTCCAGCCAATACCATTGTCGGGCTTCAGCCTGGAGAGGTTTTTGTTCACCGTAATGTTGCCAATCTGGTTAATTATACTGATTTCAATCTGTTATCTGTGTTGGAATATGCTGTTAATGTTTTGGGCGTCAGTGACATTATTTTGTGCGGTCATTATGGTTGTGGCGGCGTGATGGCAGCCATGGAATCTCAGGAGCATGGTTTGGTGGATAATTGGCTACGTTCGATAAAAGATATCTATCGTGAAAACAAGAAAGCGGTTGATGCATTGTCTGATAGTAAAGCGCAGGTAAACTTGTTGTGCGAGTTAAACGTAAAACAGCAGGTGAAAAACCTTTCTCATACTTCAATTGTGCAAAATGCCTGGAATAACGGAACGCACCTTACCATTCACGGTGTTATCTACAGTATTGAAGATGGATTGCTAAAGGATATGCAAGTGAGTATAAGCTCAATTGATGAAGTAGATAGATTGTATCAACTGGTATAGTCAAACCGTTAATTATCACCAACCGGATCAATTTCAAGTCGCCAACGAACCCGTTTGGCCAATTTCAGATTATCAATTTTGGTAATAGATTGTTGTAATAGTGTGTGAAGCTGTTTACGTTCATTTGATTGAAGAAATAATTGATAACGATACTTGCCCGCTTTTTTAAAATAAAAAGCAGGTGCAGGTCCTGCAAGAAACACACTGTTGCCATTTTGTTGCAAAACAGATTTCACTTGCATTAAAAATTGTTCTGCGTCTTTACTTTGGTGTGATTCCGCTTTAAACATGGCTGCATAAGAGTGGGGTGGTAATTCTGTTTCAATTCTTTCATTAATCGTCAGATTGGCAAAATCATGATAACCCTGATCAATTATTTGTTTCAGCATTGGATGATCTGCCTGATGAGTCTGGATAATAACTTCACCAGCTTTATCTCCTCGTCCGGCACGACCTGACACCTGAGTTATCAGTTGAGCTGCATATTCAGTTGCTCTAAAGTCAGCACTGTATAGCGCTCCGTCCATATCAATCAACGCTACTAATGTTACATTTGGAAAATGATGACCCTTAGCCAGCATTTGAGTACCAATCAAAATATCAACTTCGCCGGATTTTATGGCTGAAACATAATTTTTCATGGCGCTTTTCTTTTGTGTGGTATCACGATCTATTCTGGCAATTCTGGCCTGAGGAAAAAGTTGAGAAACCGTTTCCTGCAGTCTTTCAGTTCCCATACCAACAGGCGTCATTTCATGACTATGACAATTACTGCATTCAGTTGGTGCTCTTCTACTTGACCCACAATGATGGCAATTTAAAAAATGACTTTGATGATGATAGGTAAAATTGATATCACAGCGACTACAACTTTCACTCCAACCACATTGGTGACATAGGAGTACAGGAGAGTAACCTCGCCGGTTAAGAAATAGCAGCACCTGATTTCTTTCTTTCAGATGTTGACGAATCGCTTTGACCAGATCAACAGAAAGCCCCTGATTCATTGCCTGTTGTTTTAAATCTATGATGCGAAATTTTAGGGATTGCGTTGTTTGAGCTCTATGTTTGAGGTTTAGTTGATTGACCTTGCCTCTTTGCACGTTTAATAGTGTTTCAATTGACGGTGACGCACTACCGAGAATAACCGGAACATCCTCTATTTTACCACGAACCAAGGCAACATCTCTGGCAGAATAACGAAACCCCTGTTGCTGCCTGAAAGAGAGATCGTGTTCTTCATCAATAATAATAATACCGGGATTTTTCATGGGCACAAAAATTGAGGAGCGAGTGCCAATAATAATTTTGGCCTCCCCTGATTGAGCTTTGAGCCAGCCCTGAAATCGTTGTTTGTTGGTAATCCCTGAATGAAGCAAAGCAATTTCAGTATCAAAACGGTTTTCAAAACGTTTAACAGTTTGAGGTGTAAGCCCAATTTCAGGTACCAGAAAAAGAGCTTGCCGACCATTATTCAAAACCTGTTCTATTAGTTGTAAATAGACTTCAGTCTTTCCGGAAGCGGTTACACCAAAAAGTAAATGACACTGGTAATGATCCAGCGATTTTGAAATTTGCTCAACAGCCGTTAATTGTTCATTTGTTAATTCAAGTGTGCTTTCGGGTTTTACCAGATATTGTTTTGACGCAGTTGTAAATTCCTGTGTTACCCAACCTTTACCAGCTAATGTTTTTATAGTTGTATTTGAAATATCTATAGCTGTTAGTGCCTGAGATGATAGACCATTTGGCATTTGCGCCAACTGGGTCAGGGCCATTTTTTGTTTGACAGCAGAAGATCTGATTAGATTTTCATTTAATGCATTGAGTCCTGCATCACTAATTTTCCAGACACTTTCTCTGGCTATGCGGGTTTCCTGACCACTGAGAAAATCTGTGGGTAACATGGTTTGCCATATCTCACCACAATAGCCGTGATAATATTGCAACAGCCATCGATAAAGTTGAATTAAAGATTCAGGTATAAAAGAGGTTTCATCAATGATGGATGTTATGGTTTTGACTTTCTGTAAATAAGGATCTGAAAGTTCAACAATACTGATTGAATCGATAATACCAATTCTGTCAGATTTGCCAAAAGGAGCCAAAACTCTCATACCTTGTTTAGGCTCAATTGGATAATTTAAGGGTAATTGATAGTCGAACAAATGCCGCAATGGTAAAGGCATTGCCACTTTTACAAGATAACAGGAAGCAGGATTGTTACTTATCAATTAATTATCAGAATCAGCTAAAAATAATGAGCTTTATTCTGAAGCAAGTCACAGTTAATCGCAAGCCGGAATAAAGACAAAGCTGACACCAGAAAACTTGATTAAGATTAAGAAAATAGAAAAAACTGAATATAAATCTTGCTATACAACAATAGTTATTGATAATTTGGTTTCTTGAAGTCGTATAGACTAAAATTTATTAATAAAGAGACAAGTTACAAGGATACACATGACTTTTTCCAGTCGAAAGAAAAGACCATTGTACATTCGCTACGCAGGCCCGATGTTGCTAGAGACACCTTTACTTAACAAAGGTAGTGCTTTTACCCAATCAGAGAGGCGAGATTTTAATCTTGACGGTTTGCTACCAATTTCTATAGAAACGATTGATATGCAGGAGAAAAGAGCTTATCAGCAATTTTGTCAATTTGAGCATGATCTGGATAAGCATATCTATTTAAGAAATATACAGGACACAAACGAAACTTTATATTTCAAGCTTATTACCAGTCATCTTGAAGAAATGATGCCCATTATTTATACGCCAACAGTTGGTAAAGCCTGTCAGCTTTTTTCGCGAATTTATCGTCGTAAAAGAGGCTTGTTTATTTCATATCCTGACAGGGACAAGATTTATGACATGTTGCAAAATGCAACCAAACAAAACGTCAAGGTTATAGTGGTGACCGATAGTGAAAGAATTTTAGGTTTGGGTGATCAGGGCATAGGCGGCATGGGAATTCCAATAGGAAAACTGGCACTTTATTCCGGGTGTGGTGGTATCAGCCCCGCTTATACTTTACCTGTGACTTTGGATGTGGGAACTAACAATAAGGAGCTGTTGGAGGATCCCATGTATATGGGATGGCGACATGAGCGAATTACCGGCGATGATTATTTTAATTTTGTCGATGAGTTTTTGTCTGCCGTTTCTGAAAGATGGCCAAATGTTCTTATTCAGTTTGAAGATTTTGCTCAGGGAAATGCGACTCCATTATTGAAGAAGTATCAGCAGAAATATTGTTGTTTTAATGATGATATTCAGGGAACAGCATCTGTCACAGTTGGCACGTTGCTCGCTGCATGTCATGCATTAGGAACAGGATTGAAAGATCACCGAGTTGTATTTGCCGGCGCTGGCTCAGCAGGTTGTGGTATTGCCGAGCAAATTGTAGCGCACATGAAACAGGAAGGGTTGAGTGAAGAACAAGCCGTTAGCCAGATTTACCTAACCAACAGTAAAGGCCTGTTAACAGAAGATATGCCACTAAGAGATTTTCAGCTTAAATTTGCAAAAAGCAAGGCAGAAACTGATGGCTGGAGTGATTCAGAATTCATTGATTTGCTGGATTTAACCCGAGCGGTTAAACCTACCATTATTATCGGTGTATCCGGTGTCGCAGGTTTAATCAGTCAGCAGGTTGTAGAAACCATGTATGAATCCTGTAAGAGACCAATTGTTTTGCCATTATCAAATCCAACTTCAAAAGTTGAAGCCTTGCCATCTGATGTTATTAACTGGACTGAAGGAAACGCCATCGTTGCCACAGGAAGTCCTTTTAATCCGGTCGAATTTAATGGGAAAAAGATTACCATTGCCCAATGTAATAACAGTTATATATTCCCTGGTGTTGGCCTGGGAACAATTGTTAGCAAAGCACGTCATGTGACCGAGAATATGTTTATGGCTGCGAGTGAGGCATTGGCAACCTGTTCACCTTTGGTCAAGGGGAAAAATAATGATTTATTACCACCTCTGGATGAAATTCGCGATGTTAGTTTAAAAATTGCCTTCGCGGTTGCACGACAAGCAATTGCCGATGGAGTCGCATACAGGTTATCCGATGAAAAATTGAGACAAAGGTTGGAAGATAATTTCTGGGATCCGGAATACAGAGAGTATCGTAGAAGATCTTTCTAGAAGCTGGTTTAGTTAAAACAAAAAAGACGCCAATTGGCGTCTTTTTTATAATTTCGTTGTTGCTTACTTTTTAAGTGAACGAGCAGCGAAACGTTTACGGAATTGATCGACACGACCACCCGTATCAACAATTTTCTGTTTGCCAGTGTAAAAAGGATGGCAAGCAGAGCAAATATCTAGACTTATATCTTTACACAAGGTTGAGCCAACCTCGATTTTATTACCGCACGCACAAGTTGCAGTAATTTTTTCATAATTTGGATGAATTTCAGCTTTCATTTCAATTCTCTCTCTGTGCGTATCGCCATTAATGCCAACCTCATTAATATCAAATAAAGTTGCATCAACACCATACACGTTAAAACGGGATGCGGATCATACCGAGCAGTCTATCATTTTGCAAGCAATATCAATGTATAAAGCAGATTTTACGATGATTTATTTTTCGTCCAAAACCTCATCCCAATTATTACCATAATCATGATAATGCTCAATTAATTGCAAGCTCTCTTCAGCAAATCCTGTTCCGGCTTCAGAATAAAAATTGAAAACTTTATCTATCCCAATATGAAGCAGTTTATCTTTCTGATCTTCATATCTTGTGATTGCTGCAATTTTACCCTGATAATTGGCTTGCCTTAACTGTCGTGTAATGTTTTCGCTGTCCAGTGTTGATGGCAAGGTCAGTAAAACCAATCTGATTGATTTAAGATCCAGGCTTTCCCACAGATCCGGATCTTCCGCGTCACCAGAAAAAACCTGAAAGCCCATTCGCTTTTTATCTTTTACTCGGTCCTTATTGGCGTCAAGTCCCCAAATTTTTTCTCCAAGAATTTGTTGTAGAGCCTTATATGCGCCTACACCAACCCTTCCCATTCCAATGATGATGATATTGGCATCATTGGGTAGTATATAAAGATCTTCCTTTAATCTTAATCTGGTTTCGAATGGTTTGATAAAAGTTTTGTGTCGGGTATAAATTTGGTGGGCATAGGAATAAAGGCTGCTGGTAACAATAAATGATAGCGATACCGCAAGCGCCACAATGACCAGCCATTCCTGATTGACCAGACCATTTCTGGAAGAAATAGCCAATACAATCAAGCCAAACTCACTAAAATTGGCTAGTAACATAGCTGATAAAAAAGAAGTTCTGGCTCTTAATTTCAACAAGGCGAAGATAAAAAAGAACAATAAAAACTTCAGTAATAAAATTGTGACCAATACAAAAGCAGCCAGTAACATAGACCAGTCAGGTAATGCTGCAAATCCAATCGTCAGAAAGAATGGGATCAGAAACAGATCTTTAAAACTTAATAAGGATTTCGACAGCTCAATAGATTTATTACTACTGCCTAGCAAAATGCCAAAAACCAGCGCTCCCAAATCACCTTTAATTCCAACCAGTTGAAATAGTTCGTAGCCACCAAATGCAAAGAAAAAACCGGCTAAAGGTAGTAGCTCGTTATGACCCGCATATTGCAGCAATTTTTCGAAAAATGGTCTGGCCCACCAAAGCAATACAAGAATCAGACTCCAGTATGAAAGTGTGGATTGACTGATGGCTACCAAAAATACGACAGCAGCTATGTCCTGTACTATCAATACACCAATGGCCAATCTGCCATGGCGCGTTTTTAATTCACCGTGTGTTTGTAATAATTTAACGACACAGATAGTACTGCTGAAAGCCAGCGCAAATGATATTAGTAGTGCGGTTTTCCATTCCAGCTGAGTAAAGAAATTTAAGGCAAAAAAGCTAACTGCAAGAAATGTCACCAATACTATTGTGCAAAATAGAATCAGATGAGAGGTAGCTGAAAACCAGACTTCAGTTTTGAATAAATCGTTGGTATTAAGCTCAAGGCCAATGGTGAACAACATCAGCGTTATTCCAATGTTGGCAATTAACTGAAGATTGTCCTCTGGCTGAACGCCTGAAAAATTAAGCAGAAATCCTGCTAGCAAATAGCCAATAAGTGGTGGGAGGTTAGCCCCCTTAAACAGTAACCCAAATGCAAAAGCACAAAGTATCCAGATAAATTCCATTATATTTGTATTATTAAATTGATCATCTATTACAGTATAGATGACGAATCAAAGCACGTGAACCGATTTTTGTTGGCATAAGCGGTTTGTTAAATTGATAAAAAAATAATATTGAAGGCAAATAAAGCAAAATGATTCAAATTATTGTTGGTTTGTTCGTGCTATCATTAATAAATCATCTTGTAATATTTTGTTGTAAATCGCAGTAGTAGTAAATATATATGTCGAATTCAGTTAGTAGTGAAGCGCAAAACAAATTCCTTCGCAGAGTACCCGTAAAATTAAGACAATTTTCTCGTCTATTGGATGAAATGACATCTGTGGATGTTGAGGTGTTGCGTGTCAAGGCATTGGCATCTCAGGTCAATAAAGTTAGAGAAATGTGTCAGGAGCAGGATTGCGGACAAATTAATTCGCTTTTGGGTGAATTAAATCAGGCGTTATCTCAATATGATTCGGCAGATACCAGGGATATTTGGGGCGCATATTCCAAAAACCTGATGTCTTTTTCAAATTCCCTTGAAAAAGAAGGCATTGCTCACAGAGCAAATGAAATAGAAACTTCCAAGCCTGCGATTAATCCTGTGGTAGGCAAAAAGAAATATGAGGATTTGACATTACACATTGCAACAAACAATCCATCATCTTTTGAACAAATTGAAAAGGCAATGAAAGGGAAAGTAACCAAAACTGTGTTACATGATGATTTTGATGCCAATACATTTCATAATACCAGACCAGAAAGAGAAATGATGTTGGTCGATATAGATTTACTCAAAAGCATTGAAATGGGTGACGATAAGCTGGTGGTTAATCTTGAAAGACCATTAATCTGTTTTTCTCAAACTGATGATCAGGTAAATCGAATAAAAGCGCTAAGAAATTTTGCTACCGGATTTTTTGCCTTGCCAGCAGACGCTGAGAAAATTATTGAACAGATTGAAATGCAAAATTGTCCACAGCAAGAGAGTTATCGTGTTTTGGTGATGGATGATTCAAGGGCACAGGCCAAGTTCTATGAAAAAGCACTATCCAGTGATGATTTTGAAATTTGCTTGGTCAACGATCCAACCACCTTGCTTAAGGAAGTTGAGTTGTTTGAGCCGGAAGTGATTTTTATGGATATGCAAATGCCGAAATGTAGTGGGGTCGAACTGACTTCTGTTATTCGCCAAATTCCAAAATTTATGCATCTACCCATCATATTTCTTTCAGCAGAAGAAAATCTGGAAAAACAACAGTTGGCATTGATGGCAGGCGGTGTGGCTTTTTTGGTTAAACCACCTTCAAAAGAATTGTTGAACTTTTACGCAAAACTTTATTCAAAGCGCTACCGAATGCTATCATCCTGTTTGAACTAGGATGCTTTGAGCCAAAAACATGACAAATGATCAATACAGTTTGTGTATTACAACTGTCAATGATTCACATGAAGCCGAAAAAATTGCCAGCCAACTATTGCAACAAAAACTGGTTGCTTGCGTCAATATTATTGATAAGGTCAAGTCATTGTATTGGTGGCAGGGCAAGGTAGAAACTGATCAGGAATATTTGTTGTTGATGAAGACCAGCAGATCCTGTATTAACCGGTTACAATCATCCCTGTTAAATATTCACCCTTATCAAACTCCGGAATTTATTGTTCTGGATATTACCAATGGTTCACCAGATTATTTAAACTGGTTGAGTGACAGTGTAAAATCACCTGAAAATTAAATATTGAGTTAAATTATGAAGTTAATTAAATCCTTATTACTTACAATTGTTACCTTTTCACTTTCATGTGGATATTTAAAGGCTGAGGAAGAAAAAGTTGATTTTGGTGCACTATTTGCCCAACAGAATGAATTTCTTGAGGTAGATGATGCCTTTGTGCAACAAGTGGATGTCTTTGATGATGAAATTATCGTCAAGTTTGAAATTGCTGATGAATATTATATGTATCGTAGTCGCTTCGCTTTTAAGGCAGAAGGTGCGACCTTAGGCGATGCTTATATTCCAAGAGGCAAAAAGAAGGTTGATGAATATTTAGGTGATGTGGAAGTTTATTATCATAATCTGGAAATCAGTGTTCCTTTTACTGCCCATCAAGAAGCTTTTACTTTTATCTATGAATTTCAGGGGTGTGCTGAAGCAGGATTGTGTTATCCGCCAGAAGAAAAAACCATAACGCTTTATGCGGACAAGATAGTTCCTAATGCTGGCATTGAGAACAGTTCAATAGAGACAAAAGTGGCAGAAGTTGCTGTCGATGAATATGTGCCTGAAGAAAAGCAGGTAGAAAATTTTCTGAGCGGTAAATCGCTATTAGAAATTGTTATTTATTTTGTTCTGCTCGGCATTGGTTTGGCCTTTACGCCTTGTGTTCTACCGATGGTTCCAATTCTATCGAGCATTATTGTGGGTCAAGGTGAAAACCTCTCTCGTGGTAAAGCCTTTGGTCTTTCACTCACTTACACGCAGGCTATGGCCATCCCCTATACCTTAATGGGCGTCTTTTTTGGTGCGGCAGGC
>JAOUOC010000157.1 GCA_029880585.1 Gammaproteobacteria bacterium | reverse complement strand
CAGTACCTTGGATGGCGCCAAATATTTAGGTATGGCAGATCATATTGGTTCACTTGAAGCTGGTAAACTGGCCGACCTCGTAGTGCTTGATGTTGATCCTTTGAAAGACATTTACCAATCCGACAAGGTTAACATGGTCATGGTCAATGGTCGTTTGTACGATAGTAAAACCATGAATGAAGTTGGTAATAATAAAAAACGTGCAAAAATGTATTTTGAATAGTTAGTCATTGTGTTATTTCAAGGCGGGATCGCTATGCGTTCTCGCCTTTTTTTATGCTTTTAACTTTTCTATTCATCACCCCTCTAATAACACTCCTGAAAGAAGTCATTGCGAGCAAAGCGCGGCAATCTCATGAAGACAACTGAAAAAAGCTGTGGTACATTTCAAACGTGAAAAATAATAACCATCAATTAGGAAAATTATAATGAATATTTATTTAAAATTTACTTTTTTGTTATTTCTATCTTTTAATTTGAGTGCTGAAGAGTCAAATCAAGCTTTATCAGCTAAGCTTCTTAAACCTATAATACAAGTGCTAAGAACTGGTGATATTTATCGTTCTTCATTACCTGTGTATAACGAATATAGACAAAAAATTGGTAAGCCGCCTTTAAGTTATAATGATTTATCTCCTCTTTTCAGTAAAACAGCTGAACTGACTGAACATGCTTACATTGATGCCTTTTCTTCCAGCTTTTCAACAGAGGAGCTTTTGTTCCTAAATAAGCTTTTTTCAACTACTTTAGGGCAAGAAATCTTCTCAAGCCTCACTAGATCTATTACGTCAGGCAAGGTTCAAAAGCCTGATTTATCTGGTTTCGATCAAAAATATAAACTGGAATTTAATAAAGTAGCCTCAGAAAATATTGAATTGACCAAAGAGTTTTCACAAAAAGTTCAAAAAATAAATTTGGAAGTACAACAAGAAGTTCAGAAAAAGATGATGATGTTTCCTGAACTAAAAGCTCTGATAAACAAATGAAAAATCGTGTGTTACATTTTCAAATCTCGTAAAACTTTCACATAATATAAAAACTTTGAAGAAGATAAAATATGTTTGGAAAAAATAAAGATGATACCTATTTTTCACGTCTTATAAAACAAGGATATATACCAGCAGATAGCGCTACTATTGCACAAGCAATTGATAAAGAAGGTTTTTGGGCAGACTCTGAAGAATGGAGAATTTCTACATATACAGATTACAAAATATCAAAAATTGAAAAAAATGATGAAATTTGGTTTAAAGTAGAGGTGAAGTGTGATCATGAGTTTACATGCCATTGTCCCACTTTAGATCGAGCCATAGAAATGACTTGCTTGTACTCAGGTATGATCTCAACAATGTTTTATCAAATTGGCTGGCCATCATGGGTTTCAATAAATCAATTAAATATCAATAAATAATTATGACCAAACCCTTTGCCGAAGCCTGCGAAAGAAACCAGCAACCCATTCTTGAGGTGATTCAACCGTTGCTTGAAAACAAAAATAACCTACTGGAAATTGGTAGTGGAACAGGTCAACACGCGGTTTTCTTTGCTGAGAAAATGCCACACATAACCTGGCAAACTGCGGATATACTGGAAAATCATCAGGGGATTCATTTATGGCTGGAAGACGCTTCTCTTCCGAATGTTTTGCCACCAATTGAATTAGATGCTTTTACTTTCGACTGGCATGAGAAAACTTATGATGCTGTTTTTACAGCCAACACCGCACACATTATGCCTTGGTCTGCTGTCGAATTAATGATTACTGGCGTGGGTAAAACACTTAAAACTGGTGGACTTTTTATTATCTACGGTCCCTTTAATTACAATGGTCAATTTACCAGTGAAAGTAATGCAAGATTTGAGCAATGGTTAAAAAATGCCGATCCGGAAAGAGGGATTAGAGATTTTGAAGCGATTGAAAAACTGGCTAATGTGAATGGTATGCAATTATTGAATGATTATGAAATGCCTGCCAATAACCGAATTTTGGTTTGGGAGAAGGTTTAAAAGCTTCATCTCCCTACCGCTCAAATTTTAAAATATGCCCTTTAAACTGTTTATCAAGATAATCGGTATGTTCGGGTTTAAATTGACTAACCGAAAACCCAAAATCTGCCAATTGCTGACTTAGTTTGTTTTTTCTCCCTCGACCCGGATCAACAATCACCACTTCTGATGTTGGTTTTGAATGACTTTGAATAAAGTTGGCCAGCAAATCAATATGCTGATCTTCATATAAAATATCACTGCCAATAATCAAATCAAAAAGACCTAGCGAGTCATCTTCATCAGCCCAATTCACCAGTTCAAAAGCAATGGGCTCATCTTCGTTTAACAGAGTATTTCTTTGTAAAAATTTCTCAGCTTCGGGATGGTAATCTGTGGCTGTGATGTCGGCTGATTGCTTGTTCAATAACAAACTGGAGAGTGCCATACCACAACCAATTTCAAGAATTCGCTTGCGACCCGTATCAAAGTCCAGCATATAGTGCGCCAACACCAGACTGGACGGCCAAATGATTCCAAAAAGTGGCCAGGAAGCCGAACAGATCCCCAACTTTTCTGCAATTCCCTTTGGGTCGTCAAATTGTTGGTTATCTCGTAGAGTACAGAGGTGCAGATCGATATCACCAAACTCATGGGTCTGGTAGCATAAACGGAGTTTCGTCATGATTTTCCTGTGGATTGCCAGCGCTAGGCCAGTTATTGAGGATAGATGACGTAACGAAAAGAGCTCTAGGTTAACAAGCCAGAGAATAAAAGCAAGGTATTTGATGGATTATCTTTGACTGTATTCGGTCTTGCGATCGATTAAATCACTTAATTTAACCAGTTCAAACTCACTTTTCAGACTGTCCAGTTCTTGCGATAAGAACTGGTAGGTTTCAGGATAAGGATGACATAACACCACCGCATAACCTTTTAATCTGGCAATTTTTTTCGCCTGCTTTAATCGCTCAGGTAAAACTTTATCCAATCTTTGAGTTTTGGAATAATGATCAAGAAATATATCCCTTCCAATGGTTGGCAAACCATTATCTTTGGCAATTTGTTCAGCCACCGATAATTCAGAGGTTTTGGAATCAAGAAAATACCAGTTTTTATTTTTTGCCAAAGACATCAGTAAGTTCATTTTTTCAGTATTTTCAGTCAACATACTACCCATGTGATTATTAAACCCAACCAGATGCGGGATCGATTCAATATTCTCCGACAAGGTTTTATTAAAATCTTCATCGCTCATATTGGCATACAATGCGCCAGGGCCTAACAGATCTGGCCGCGTAAATGCTTCCATTGGTAAATGCATAATAATTTCATGTCCCTGGGTAAAACCTTTCTCGGCAATATATTTGGCTTGCGGTGTTTTAGGTAAAATCGCTAGTGTCAAAGCGACTGGCAAATTAACAATTTTTCTGCCAATTACAGGATTGTCACCCAAATCATCTATTACTATTGCTATTTTTGGCTTGGTTTGAACAGAATTTAGATCAGCGGCATCTACACTGGTAAATGCAAGAACAAGGCTAAAAGTAATTAACGTGAACAATAAAGATCGAAACAAAATACAACTCTCTTAAAGATGTTTAACCAACAACTGATAGGCTTGCAAAATATGCTGATCTTCAATTTCTGGCGATCCTTTCGGTTTGACAAGAATGCCTGTAGAGAATTCAGTATCTGGTTTAATGCCTACTGACTCAATATTTTTACCTGATGGTGTGAAATATTGAGCGCTGGTAATTTTAATACCTTCTCCTGATTGTAATGGAAAAATTGCCTGTATGCTGCCTTTTCCATAACTCTTTTTTCCCAAAATGTGCGCTTTTTTGTGATCTTTAAGGGCTGCGGCCAGAATTTCGCTGGAAGATGCCGTGTATTCATTAATCATTATTACCAATTTGATATCAGCAAATTCTGCCTGAGGACTGGCAACATAAACTTCTGAAAAAGTAGCGTTCTTTCCTTTGGATACCAACAGTTTACCCTTGTTTATAAACATATCTGCTATGTTCAAGGCAGACTCCATTACGCCACCATAATTATTTCTCAAATCAATAATTAACATCTCTGGTTGATTGGACGAAATGTGGCTTCTAAACTCTTCAGGTGTTCTGTCGGTAAATTGGTTGATAGACAGATAGCCTACATTTTCATCTATTTTTTTATAATGGGTACTGGCAACCAGAATTTCCCTTCTGATTATTTTAAAGGTTTTTGGCATGGCAAATTGGCTTGAAGCCACTGTCAATTCCAGACTTGAGCCAAGCTCTCCCTTTAACAAGTTGATCACCTCATCTGCACTTACATAGGTAATATCCTTATTATCAATTTTGGTAATGATCATACCTGATTTAAGTCCTACTTCAGCGGCAGGACTGCCATCAAGTACATTCATAATTTCGGCCCCAAATTCATGATCCTGAAGCGCTATTCCAATACCAACAAACTCACCGGCATTATTGGAATTGTATTTTTCGAAATCTTCTTTGGAAAAATACTTTGAATAATCATCCAGACTTTCAACCATACCCTTGATTGCCGCCTGAATTAACTGCTTATCGGTCACATCATAATGATAATTTTGTTTGATCAGCTGCATTGCTTCACTGAAAGCGTGAAACGCTTGTTGAGAGATTGATTCATTATCTTCATTCTTTTGCTCTGCGTGAGAAATATTGTTTAGCAAACAAATGCTTATGAACCAAAAATTTAGTGCTGTTTTAATTATTTTAATCATCCGCCAATTACAAACTATTTATTGGTTATTTTCAATTAAAATCTCGAACCGTTAAACTGAGCAACAATAGTTGCTATGCCTTTGGCATGTGTAATAACATAACTGTGAATCCAACTAATTGAATGATTATGTATTACATCGAACCAGTATTCCGTCCACCGAGTGAGTGGAAATCCTATATTTTGCAAGTGACCAATGGTTGTTCCTGGAACAAATGCACCTTTTGTGAAATGTACACTGCCCCGCAAAAGGATTTTCATTTTAAGGAAAGAGATCGCCTGCAAAACGAACTCCACATTCTTGGTCAACAAAGCGTCAAACCGCAAAGAGTGTTTCTGGCGGACGGCGATGCCATGACTTTATCGGTCAGACGTTTAACTCAGATATTGGAAGATATTAAACACTATTTACCACAAGTCAGTCGCGTCAGTAGCTATTGTTTACCAAGAAACCTGAAAAACAAATCTGTTGAAGAATTAAAACATTTAAAATCTCTGGGTCTAAAAATGGTATATGTGGGCTGTGAATCTGGTGATGATGAGGTCTTGCAACTGGTTAATAAAGGTGAAAATTTTCAATCTTCTCTCAAAGCACTTCAAAAACTGAAAGCCGCAGGTATTAAATCTTCGGTGATGATACTCAATGGTTTAGGTGGATCAAAGCTGTCTGAACAACACGCAATAAATTCTGCAAAATTAATGAACGAAGCACAACCAGAATATCTTTCTACATTGGTTGTCAGTTTTCCCAAAGGGCTGGATCGTTTTCAGGCACAATACCCTGACTATCAGCCTCTCAATCAAATGCAGCTTTTTAATGAAATGGAAATTTTACTTTCTCATCTTGAATTGGAAAAAACCATCTTCAGAAGCGATCATGCTTCTAATTACCTTGTGTTGAAGGGGATATTGAATCAGGACAAGGAAAGGCTGTTAAAACAGGTTCAATTGGCGTTGCATCAGCCAGGTAGCATCCCGCTGCGACAGGAATGGCAGCGGGGTTTGTAATTTCAATCTCTAACGCAAAAATTATTTTTTGCCTTTTTCTTGATATAAATCGTCTTGTGAACTCTGGCTATCAAATTCTGCTCTTCATCTATTAGATCGATCTCAAACTCAGGCAGGTACTTTTCCCCTTTGGCTGTTTTTGCTTTTATTTCATCGAGTTGCTCATCGGTAATTTGAAATGTAGCCGTTACTTTTTTTCTGCTTGCTTTAATAAACTCAATAGATGCTGTTTTATCCCAAACATAATATTGTTTACCCAATATTTGCATCAACATTAACATCAAATGATGGGTCGGTCATCGAATACAAATTTCCACCAAAATGTGTACCAACAGCATTTTTGTTATACCATCGTTTTTTTAAGGAAACTCTGGTTTCTTGCCAGTTTTCAGCGAT
>JAOUOC010000156.1 GCA_029880585.1 Gammaproteobacteria bacterium | reverse complement strand
TGATGAAATTTGTTTTGTAATGACTGACTTTTATTCAACTTCTGTGCTGGATCATTTGGCCAGAGATCTATTCAGAAACTTTAAGAGAGGTATATGGGTTGTTGATAAAAGAGTTAACATTGATATTGCCTGTGGCATTGTTATGGCACCACAACATGGCAGAACAGCCTCAGAATTGTTAAAAAAAGCGGATGTAGCGCTATCTTCAGCAACTGAAAAATTGCCTTGTCAGATCTATAAAGGTTAAGACATTGAGAGTGCTATTTTGCCATTTTGATTTATGCTGGAATATATAATTGTCATTTTTGATGATCTGATATAGTTTGCTGTTTAAAATTGTGGCGAGGCGCTGGGAGCTGGATTCGAGGTCTGAATATCGTAGGTTGGGTTAGCAAAGCGTAACCCAACAAAATAATTGATAAAATAGCTGACTAAATTCCTGCCAGCCAGGCTGTAAAACCTTGCCAGATTGAACTTTGTGTAAATCCCATTAGCAGTGGAATTTGTACTATCAGAAAAACCACTAATATTCGCGGCAAAACGTTTTTGGCTTTGCTTTCATTTCTTTCCATCCAAATCAAAAACAAAATAATTGCATCCATTATGATGAAGCTGATTAATTGGTAACTTGTTAATGTCATAGACTGATTGAAAGCAAATATGATGCGAGCGAGGATAGGATCTACAAAGGTCAACCCTGTACATATCATATATCTGGCATGAACTGCCATGTTACTTCGATTCAGTACCCCCATGATATAGCAGAGAGCAAAGACTGAACCGAGTGTCACTTGAAGATACAGAAAATAGCTCTGAACAGGATAGAACTCGTGATCTGCTGGTAATATACTGATTTTATGATGTGCCAGCATGAAAAAACTGACAATAACAATCGGAGCCAATATGTAACTGATTTTGCCCAGCATTTGATGAAGGTCTCTGCGTTTGTTTTTTATCATCAAGGGCTGCGTGATAAGCAACAATATCCACATTGTTCCTGTTATGCCATGTATATGTGCATAGAAATTGTTATCGCTGAGTTTTGATAGGTAATTGGGCCAAAATGCTATAAAGGCCAGCAACAACATTACACCATAAAAATAGCCGCTTTGCTGAAGAAGTGGCATACTGTTTTTGGTTTGTGTATTCATAACTCTTCCTGAGTTTAGAATAGTGTAGTTGGTTGTAATTTGAGCAATTTACACATTAAGCGGTTTAAATGCAAGATATTAGAATAGGCATAATTTATTGCTCAATTAAAATCACTTTGATATATTTTATATGGCTGTACAAAAAACCAACAACAAATATCAGGCGTAAGCTTTACTGATGTTATGGATTAGATATTAACAATAAAAAGGAGATAGCTTATGAGTAAAGCCCTTCGTATATTAAAAAATCTTCTGTTAGGTATTCTTTTATTGCTGGTGCTGGCAATTGTGATTATCTATATCTGGTCAGAAATAAAACTGAATAGAACCTATGATTTGGATATTCCGCCTTTTGATATGGCAAAGTATCAACCCAACATTGAAGAAGGTAAACGCCTCAGTTATATCATTGGTTGCAGTGGTTGTCATGATTTGGAAATGCAGGGGCAAGTGTTGTGGGATGTCCCAAATGTCCTGACTATGGTTGCGCCAAACTTAATGGATATAGCCAAAAGCAGCTCTGATTCAGATTTGGAGAAAATGATAAGGCATGGTATTAGAAAGGATGGAACCAGTGTTATTATGGGAATGCCCTCGGAATTCTTTAGATATATTACAGATCAGGACTTGGCCAATATCATTGCATACATTCGAAACAAGCCCTATGTGGATCCGCCAGATCAAACGACTTCCTATAAATTGCTTGGCAGATTAGGGATCATCATTGGTGAAATCAAAAATTCTCGGGAATCTTTAGCTGAAATTGAACCCAGAGTGGAGAATAATTCGCTGGCTAAAATATCAGATGATTCTCTAACGGATCAATTGAAAATGGGGAAATATATAACTCAAATAGCTTGTACTGAATGTCATGGATTTAATTTGCAGGGAAACGAAAAGGGTAAAACACCCGATTTAATGATTGCTTATGGTTATTCTCCTGAAGACTGGCAAAAGTTAATGACAACTGGCAAGGGGTTAGGTGATCGTGAATTGCGCTTGATGAGTAAGATGGTTAAATATCGATTTAGTCATTTTACCGATGAAGAAAGGGAAGCTGTCTATTTGTTTTTGCGTTATTGGGCTGAAAGTAGAATGAAATAAAATATTTTGTCAGTATTATTTTTCATAGAAAAAATTACCAGTAGGGAATGGGCAAACGCAATATATGCCTGACTAATATTAGTAATAATTATAAGTTAATCCCTATAAGTTGAATTAAGCATAACAATATGAAATAGGCTTGAAAATCGAGATATTTAAGCCTAGTCTGTTATGTATGACCATTCATAAAGGGAGTTTTATAATGAATCGTATTAATTTATTTGCATCTATTCTAGTTGTATTTCTGTTTTCTTCATGTTCTGACAACAAAAATAATTCTTATCTAAGTGTAGGGATCACAGACGCACCGGTCGACAATGCAGTTAATATAAATGTTCAGTTTGATAGCATTGAATTTAAGCCCTCCAACGGTTCTGCTATTTTGGTTGAACTTGATACAGTCAGGACTATTGATTTAATGGCTTTGTCGGGTAGTAATTTTGAATTGTTGGTAGATAATCTGGAAGTTCAGGCTGGAGAATATCAATGGATGCGGTTAGGGGTGAATGCCGAGCGAGGGGTGATGGATTCATCTATTAACCTTATAGGCGGTGAAACATTTTCACTTTATATTCCCAGTGGCTCTCAATCAGGTCTTAAAATAAATAAGGGCTTTGTCGTGCCAGTCGGTGGTGCTGTTTCTTTAATGGTTGATTTTGATTTACGTCAATCAGTAACTAATCCTGTTGGTCTGGTGGATGATTATATATTGAGACCAACTTTAAGAATGACGGATAATAGCCAAACCGGAACTATACAGGGTTCTGTTTCAGCTTCGGCTGTTTCTGGTGAAAGTTGTAATGAAGGTAAAGCTATTTATCTGTACAGTGGGGCAGATGTGACAGCCGATGATTTGGGCAGCGATACGCCACCTTTAACAACAACAATGGTTAATTACAATGCCGATACCGATAGGTGGGATTTTGAAATTGGTTTCGTTGAAGCAGGCGACTATACCATTGCATTAACCTGTGATGCCGATATAGATGTGTTGGAAACTGATGAAGCTTCATGGGGTGTGATTGCTTCAATGAATACGCTGGTTGTATCAGGTGAGACTGTTCAGGTTGATTTTGATTAACTATTTTTAAATTGTATTTCTACTTTAAACCAGTGCTTGCACTGGTTTTTTGTTTGTTAATCCAATAGTATTATTGCAGTTTTGCACAATATCGTAGGACATAATAATAATGCGATTCGATGGATTTATTTCAAAGTGGGACGATGACAAGGGTTTTGGTTTTATCACTCTTACAGGTGACAGACAGGTCTTCGTTCATATCTCTTCATTTGGTCGTTTGGCCAAAAGACCAGAAATAGGCTTGCAGGTCAGTTGTGAGATCACAAAAGATGATCAAGGTAGGCCAAATGCCACTAAAGTTTCCATCGTTAATAAACAGTTTTATCAATTTAAAAAGAAGATCAGAGGCAAATCCCTGATTATCTTTGCCTTGTTTTTCTTGTCGTTGATAGGCTTTTTTGTTTATGCCGATGTGCTTAAACCGGTTGTTTTGTATTGGTATGGATTGCTGAGTTTGTTGACGTGTAGTTTGTATTGGAAGGATAAACGAGCGGCAAAAAAATCGGCATGGCGAACTCAGGAAAAGACTTTGCAGTTGTTTTCGCTGTTTGGTGGTTGGCCGGGCGCGTTGGTTGCTCAGCAGTTGTTAAGACATAAATCTAAAAAGACGCCGTTTCAGTTTGCCTTGTGGATTATTGTGTTTGTGAATTGTATTGGGTTTGTCTGGTTGTTTTCGGAGCAGGGAATGGCGTTTATGGAAGTGATTGATCGGTGGGTTGTTGAGATGTTTGAGGTGGTAGTAACGTATTTAAAATAGCCAAATATAAATTTAAGGATAATTTTATGAAAAAAGTGATTGTTCTGTTTCTCGTAGTTTTCAGTTTTAAGGCAATTAGCGAAGAAAGTGGATTACAGCATTTTTCAATGTCATTTGAAGAAATTCAATCAGAAGGCTCTATTGTCTATTATTCAGATTCTGTATCAAATATCGAAAGTGGGAGTTATCTTTTAGTTGAGGGTTGGGAATATATATCTGAAAGCAAAGCTTATAAGTATCACTGTTATGTAAAAGTTGGAAATAAAATCTATACAATTAATTCCATAAGTCACATTCAAAAAGAAGGTAAGTTAAAAGCTGTTTACAAAAATGATTCTATGACATTGATCATAGAAACCGAGTATTTAAAACCGATTGGATATGAGTCGTATCAGACAAAAGGAACAATTACCCTAATCATGGGTAATACAGATAAAATTATTGATGTTATTGGGGGTGTGGCTGTGTAGTCTCAAATTATTGAGAAACAGAAAGGGAAGAGAAAACATCCGGTTAAATTCGCGGCTACATTTTTATCTATTCTTCAAAACTTTGGTTTTTGCCATACAGTTGTGAATAGCTTTCACAATCTGGGCTTTTATCGATATAAGTTTCACTAGCTCTAATATCTTGTTCCTGACCAATATTTACCACGTAATTTTCAGATGTATTGTATGTACCTTGACTAATTTGATTGGAGATACCGATTTGGCCGTCATCTTGAATTGTTAACGTCAAGTAATCATCTCCATTGTCCAAAATAAGAGTGTTATCCTCAACTTTCATTTGTTCAGAAGAAAAATATTCAAAAGGGTAGGTTTCACAATAATATTTTACTCTTTGCCCATATGAACTAAAAATTGTTCTTAAATTAAAACGATGATAGAGAGACAGTGGAGTAATTTTGTTATCAAAATTTTTCCATTGACCGTAAATTCCAAGAATATCTACTCTATGCTGGTACGCATTGATGCATAGTTCAATGGTCGTACATTCCTGGTTTCGAAACTTTATCCATTTTCTTTGTTCATTTTTGATTTCTTCAAATTGTTGTTTCGACAGATTATCTTTGGCCAATTTATATGAAGACAAGAGATCGGAGTCTAATTTATCTAGTTGAGGGTCTGAACAAATCATTTTTTCAATTTTACTTGCTGCTTTTGTGCAATCAAAACCTGCTGAGTAAACAGGAGAAATAGAATAAAAAACAACAACAATCAATAGAGAGAATATTTTATACATTTTATTATTCCATGTTTTATGAATTAGAATCGAAGAGCTATCCTACTGTAGATGATTATCCAAATCAATGTGTAAAGTTACTTAATATTATTAATGAAATCCACCACCAAATCCGGATAATCGGTAAACACGCCATCAACCCCAACCTGATTAAAGTAGATATCCAGCATATCATTAAAGTCTTTGGCGAAAGGCGGTATATGGCCTTCATCGGTTCTAAAGGTGTAAGGATGAACCACCATTCCAGCTTGATGCGCTTCTTTAACCATGTGACTGATTTTTAAATCATCCGGTTGAGATTCAACATCCACCAACATCGGAAACCAGGGACCAATACCATCGGCATATTCTGAAATTTTCTCCATGGCGCCAGATTCAAACATCCAGTGGTAATCATAAGGAATGAGTTTGTCACCATCAATAGTCATGGTTTCATCCCAATCGTTCATAGCAATCAATTGAACCAGTTTTAAGTCCATGTCCAGTGCGGGCATGATTTCGTTTTTAATCTTGAACAGCTCATTGGCATCAAAGCATTGAAGGAAGACCTTGTCTGATTTGTTTTGATAGCCATATTGCTTGAGGGTTTGTAAAACCGCTGTGGTAATGTCTTTACCCTCAAAGCGATGAAACCAGGGGGATTTGATTTCTACATAAATACCAATATCTTTACCCGTTGATTGATTGAGTCCCTGAATCAGTTCTATTTCTTCCGAAAGGGTCACAACTCTGAATGTGGATTTTTTCATAGGAAAGCGATTAGGGTAGTTTTGCTTCAATTCACCTGTTTCTGCATCAATATCAAAACCTTCTGTCATTTCCAATC
>JAOUOC010000155.1 GCA_029880585.1 Gammaproteobacteria bacterium | reverse complement strand
TCAGAATAAACAACCATCAGATGATGATGAAATGGATGAAACAAAATGGACAACTTGCTAGAAGAATTAAAAAAGCGATCAATATTTAAGGTTGCCGTCGCCTATATTCTGGTTGGCTGGATTCTGGTTCAGGTAGCAGCAGCTATTGAAAGTCTTGTTGAAATGCCTGACTGGTTTGGTGCTGTAGTTTTAGCCTTTATCGTGATTGGCTTTCCTGTAGCAATGGTTCTTGCCTGGGCTTATGAAGTTACACCGGAAGGAATTAAAAAGACCAGCAAAAAAGCCAACTCTAAAAAAGCATCAAGTAAACACAGCCCTGTTGATTTGGCGATTATTGTCATACTACTTAGCGCGCTGGGATATGTTCTTTATACCCCGGAAGAAACGCGTGAAATAATTACTGACCGCACAACTCTTCCCGGTATCGCGGTGATCCCTTTTGAGAATATGTCTGGCAATGCTGATAACGAACAATTTACCAGTGGTCTGCACGATGACTTGCTAACACAGCTTTCTCGAATTAATGGATTAAAAGTCATCTCCAGAACTTCTGTACTCAAGTATAAAAATACTGATAAATCAATGACTCAAATTGGCGAAGAGCTTGGTGTTGAAACGATAATTGAAGGTGGTGTTCAACGAGTTGATGACCATATCAGAATTAATGTTCAATTAATTGATGCTAAAACAGACAAGCATCTATGGGCTGAAACCTATGATAGAAAATTATCGGTGAAATCTATCTTCGAAATTCAATCTGAAATAGCTCACAAGATTACTGACTCGCTAAAAGTTTCTATTACCCGTAGAGAAGATAAAAGTATTTTTGCTGCACCAACAAAAAACATGGAAGCTTATGAAGCTTATTTAAGAGCCAGAGAATTAAGAAAACAAATTGCTTCATCAGGAAGCGCAGACAGTATTTTTCTTTTAAATAATGCAATATTTCATTCATCAATGGCAGTAACACTTGATCCTGAGTTTGGCGCTGCGTGGGCGGAGTTGGCCAGCAATAGGCTATTACGTTATTTTGATCGTACTAAAAATCCTCAGGATGCCAAATTGGGAAAAGCTGCTGCCGATAGAGCAAAATTAATTTCTCCAGATCTACCTGAAGTTTATGAAGCCTATGCTTATTATCATTATTATGTCACGGTTGATTATGACAAGGCACTTGAATATATCAATCTGGGCTTAGAATCCAAACCTAACGACCTTTATATGATTACTACCAGTTCATATATCAATAGACGATCAGGACGGTTTGTAGATGCTTTAAAAAATTATGAGTTATGGACTAATCTTGACCCCACCAGTGATGCAGGACCTGGACAAAGATCAGATATATTATTTTATATTCGTCGATTTCGTGAAGCTGTCGCCATAATGGAAGATTCATTCGCAATACCCAAGCCAATGCTTGATAGCTTGGTTTTGCATAGATCATTTAATTTTGATGGAAATGTGGAACAATATATTAAACACTTGGAAAAAGAAGTAAAGGAACAAAATCTTCCTCCGACCTTCTTTCGAGAGGACATTTTATTTAACGCAAGTTACGTTACGCCAACAAAATTATTTAAAGAATTAGTAGAAGAAAATTTTATTACAGATACCGAACTAACAAAGTATCAAGGCCTAAGAGCCATATTATATTATCGTACTGGTGAGCATGAAAAGCTAAAAGAGTATGCCGCCAAGACTATTCCAGAACTCAAACAACAGATTGAAGAGTTCCCTACAAATTTTTACAATCATTATGAGTTGTCGCTTTTATATGTATTAACTGATGATAAAGAACAAGCTGAAAAAAGTATTGTCAAAATGCTTCAACAATTTCCCTATGAAAAAGATCGCTTTGAAACTGGCTTATGGGCAATAAAAGAAGCTTTTTCATTTTACGCGTTTATGGGAGAGCATGAGAAATCGTTTAGATTGCTGGATGAATATCTTGGACTTCCGGGCAGTGAATCTCTAGCCAGAGTCAAACTGGGTTTCACTATGGATGGCATGGAAAACTGGCCTGGATATGACAAACTGGTTGCTACCCACGGATTGACTCATAAAGATTATTCTGATGAGCCAATGCTGGAATTTGGTGAAAGGTTTTCCGGTTATGCCTTTAAAAAAGATGAACCAATTGAATAGGTGGTAATAGAAAATTTATTATTATAGGTAGATGAAATGGATAACTTGCTAGAAGAATTAAAAAAACGGTCAATTTTCAAGGTTGCTGTAGCCTATATTCTGGTTGGCTGGATTTTGGTTCAGGTGGCTGCTGCCATTGAAAGTCTTGTTGAAATGCCTGACTGGTTTGGTGCTTTGGTGCTGGCTTTAATTGTTATTGGATTTCCTATTGCAATGATTTTGGCCTGGGCTTATGAAGTCACACCGGAAGGAATTAAAAAGACCAGCAAGAAAACCAAATCTAAAAGTAAAAAGTCCCCTGAAAAAAGTAAAGCTTTTGAATGGACAGTTATTATTGTTCTGGTGGGCGCTCTAGGCTACTTTATCTTTTCATCAGAAGGGCCACAAAATATTATTACTGACCGTTCCAATCTTCCCGGTATTGCAGTGATCCCTTTTGAGAATATGTCTGGTAATGACGAAAATGAACAGTTTACTAATGGCTTACACGATGACCTTTTGACCCAATTATCCAGAATAAAAAACTTACGTGTCATTTCCAGAACATCAGTTTTGGAATATCGCGGTACAAAAAAGAATATGACTCAAATTGGTGAAGAGCTTGGGGTTGAAGCCATTATTGAAGGTGGCGTGCAAAGAATGGGAGATCGCGTACGGATTAATATTCAGCTGATAGATGCCAAGTCTGACCAACATGTTTGGGCGGAAACCTATGACAGAAAACTGACGGTACAATCATTGTTTGATATTCAATCAGAAATTGCCCATAAAATTGCAAGCACTTTAAAAATTTCTTTGAGTCGTAACGAAGATAAAGAAATATTTACTGCTCCAACAAAAAACATTGCGGCTTATGAAGCCTACGTTAAAGGAAGAGAATTAAGAAAAAAGAACTTATCAATTATACCATTCACATCTCTTGACGAACCAATGCATTACATAATTGAAGCCATATCATTAGATCCTGAATTTGCTGAAGCCTGGGCTGAATTAGGCACTAATAGACTTTTACAATACTTTAATATTTCCAGAAATCCCATGGATGCAAAAATCGGGGAGGCGGCTACCAATAGAGCACAAAAACTTTCACCAGATAACGCTGAAGTGCATGAAGCAGTCGCAATTTACCATTATGTGATAACCATTGATTACGATAAAGCTATTGATAAAATCAATCAGGCGCTTGCCTTAAAACCAAGCGACCCATCCATTCTTCAAATGAGTGCAGCAATCAATAGACGTGCTGGACATTTTGATAGGGCAATAGAACTTTTTGAACGATGGACTACGATTGAACCCACAAATCAATCACCTGCATGGCAAAAGCATGGTTTATTATTGCATATTCGTCAATTTGATAAGGCAGAAAAATACAATCGCTCTTTCCCCTATAACTATGTCAAAATCCCATACACACAAGGGCAACTGGCAAAAACGGAATTTGATAGAAATGGTGAACCAAATCCATTGATTGACACCTATGTAAAACTATTCAAAGCACTTAAAAATGAACCTGAAGGGCGTTTATTTACCATGTTTAACATCGCACGTGATACACCCGCACATATTTTTCAGGATTTAATGACATACGCCCAAAATAATTATCCTGACATTTCTAATAATGTTATGTTTCAAACCATATTGTTATTCCGAACAGGCCAAATTGAAGAAGCCAAACAATTAGCTTTAAAATCGATAGCCGAAACCGAAAAATTAATAACACAATTTCCCAATAATTCAGTCTATTATGTTGAATTAGCCATCTTATCTGCTTTGACCAAAGACAAACAGCTAACAGAAAAAAACATTAAGCGTCTACAAGAAGCAATTCCCTATGAAAAAGATCGTTGGCAGGCTGGGTTATTTGCTATGAGAATAGTAATATCTGCTTATGCTTTTGTTGGTGAACATGAAAAAGCGATAAGATTACTGGACAAGTATTTAGGATTGCCTGCCAGTGATTCATTAGCTCGTGTCAAACTGGATTTTATGATGGCAGGAATGGAAAATTGGCCTGGATATGCCAAACTGGTTGAAACTCATGGCCTGCTTCATAAAGACCATTCCAATGAACCAATGATTAAATTTGGAGAGAGATTCTCGGGATTTGCTTTTAAAGAAGATGAGCCGATTGAATAGCCCATCTTTGTATTAAATCGAATTGTTTGGATCCTGTTTGAGCGAAAACCTATTTCGGTGGAAAAGACTTCAGCATTTCACGAGTATTTATATTTGTTTGAGAGCTTTTTTCCTCAATACTGGCATCCTGATACACCTTCATTTTGCCAACAAAACTGCCCTGCCAAACCACCTGCTTTTTAGTACTGTCGATAACATCCAGAATCAGAGTTGCTCGTTGCTGGTCTCTTATGTGCATTGTGGAATTATGCCCAGCCCCCATGTAATAAGGGTAATACCAGTAAGGATAGTAACCCCAGGTATTATAAAAATGAGTGACATTTTTCTCGTTAGTCACCACAGTGTGAATTTTTAACCAGAAATTGGACGCTGACTTTTCGTTAACCTTGAGAAAACCTTTAGATTTCATTTCCTGATCAATAGCATCCATATAACGCTTTTCATAAAGGGAAATTATGCCTTCCTCTCCAGCAGGCTGAAGCCAAACATAGGTTTTTAGCGCTGCAAAATTATAATCTCTATCGAAATCGACTTTAACTGGAATGGTTGAGCTACAACCCGCTATGATTGAGCCAATCAATAAAAAGAAGAATGATTTAATTATATTTGTTTTATGCTTTAAACAATTCATGTTATCACCAACAGTTAAATGATTTTGACTAGCTTACCAATCGACAATCAATAAAACAATGACTTGATTCAAACTGATACAAATTAATTATCTAAATAATTATGAAGCGTTCAGGAAGTTTCTCTTCTTTCCAAAAGTTGCCCCATGGCTCTTATAATATCCCGCCAGGAAAGTATGCCTGCAATATTACCTTTTTTATCAACGACTGGAATACAATCAACCTTGACCTGATTCAATATTTTAATGGCATCAAAAACGGAATCATCATGAAGTAATGTAATTGGATCTCTACGCATAATCTGATGGGCTTTTTTGTTCAGCGTCGCTAAATCTCTGGATGTTGCTATTCGATCATCGATATAAGGGCTGATAGCATTGAGTAAATCCCTGTCAGAAATAATTCCTTTCAGCTTTTTACCTTCCACAACCAGCAAATGATGGAAATCATTGGTATCAAAAATTGACTTCACATAAGTCAATGGATCATCCATGGTTACGGTAATGACCCGCTTATTCATAAAATTTTGAACACTCATTAATCCTTAGCATCCATATTGGAAATGTTATGAAAAATTTCTCTTATATAAACTATAGACTATATATTTATGGCCGAAATATTTATGAGCGATTATCAATAATACTACCAGCCAACATATTGATCAGCTCATCCACTTCAATCAGAGCACTCATATAATCCACAACCATACCACCAAACCAGGGACGTTTAGAGCTTTTACCAGACCAACGAATATCATCTCTGGTCAGATTTTTGGCATCTCCAACACTATGGCAGGCTAAAGCCCAGTTGGAATTATCGAGGACTATTAAATACTGATAATCTTCCTCCGACTTATCCGTTTCACATCGTTCCGGCATCAAATACTTTTGAGTGTCGATTATCATTAAATTGCCACGTTCATTAGGCAGCAATCCCATAAACCAGTCTGGCGTTCCAACCATGGGCGTAATATCTTCTCTTGAAACCGTAACAATTCCTCCCAGTTTCAACAAGGGTACAGCCAGAGGCATAGTGCCAACTTTAAAGATCAGGGTTTGAAAGTTTTCCGGTAATACTTCCCTGACCTGCTCAATTTCTCTCTCGACAAAGGATGCCAGTACAAAGTCTTCAGTCGTTTGAGCTTCTGCATTTTCATCAATATCAATTTCAGATAATTTCGAAATCTCTGGTTGAATGGAAGGGCTGACCATAGACATTCTGGCAAGTAACTGCTCTACCTTTTTTAATCTTTCATCAGATGCTATGG
>JAOUOC010000154.1 GCA_029880585.1 Gammaproteobacteria bacterium | reverse complement strand
ACTCTGCGTAAAGATTGGTGGTGACTGGAATGGCGAGTTCTGTGAAGTTGAAGAAAAGAAATCTTCTTCTCACTAAATTCGTCTTTATCCAAAATAAAAAAGGTGCGATATTTCGCACCTTTTTTATGGACAACAAAAAACCCGGAATGTACCGGGCTTTTAGAGTACTTCAAGTTATCTTACGAATTTTCTTTCAGGTCTTGTTTAGCGGGCACTGCTTCTGCTTCTTTAGAGGCTCTAGGTTTTGGCAATAATCTGTTTCTGATCTCTTTTTCAATCTCTTCCGCAATACTGGTATTCTCCGCCAGATATTCTGCTACCTTCATTTTGCCCTGACCTATTCTATCACCTTTATAACTATACCAGGCGCCAGCTTTGTCAATCAGTCCTTCCTTAACGCCAAGGTCGATAACTTCGCCCATTCTTGATGTTCCCTTACCATATAAAATTTCAAATTCAGTTTGTTTGAAAGGCGGTGCCACTTTATTTTTGACCACTTTTACACGAGTCTCATTACCAATGATCTCTTCACCCTGCTTAACCGCACCAATTCTTCTAATATCTAATCTGACAGAAGCGTAGAATTTAAGCGCATTACCACCTGTTGTGGTTTCTGGCGAACCAAACATTACACCAATTTTCATACGAATTTGATTGATAAAGATAACCATACAATTGGTACGTTTAATATTGGCGGTTAATTTACGCAAAGCCTGTGACATCAAACGAGCTTGGAGCCCCATGTGTGAATCACCCATTTCACCTTCAATTTCAGCTTTTGGGGTCAATGCTGCAACCGAGTCGACAACAACCAAATCAACTGCACCTGAGCGAACCAGCATATCGCAAATTTCCAAAGCTTGCTCACCCGTATCTGGCTGTGAAACCAAAAGATTATCCAGATTAACGCCCAGCGCTTCAGCATAAATGGGATCCAATGCATGCTCTGCATCGATAAAAGCGGCAGTTCCGCCTGTTTTTTGACATTCAGCTATCGCTTGCAAGGTTAATGTTGTTTTACCCGAAGATTCAGGACCATAAATCTCGACAACTCTTCCTTTAGGCAACCCACCTATTCCCAAAGCAATATCCAAACCCAATGAACCTGTTGATATGGTTTCTACATTTTGTACTTGAGATTCGCCCAATCTCATAACCGAGCCTTTACCAAATTGTCTTTCAATTTGACCTAATGCGGCATTTAATGCCTGTTTACGATTATCATCCATTTTCTTCTCCACTCAATTGTCTAATATTCTTCTAAACTGATTTGTTTTGATATCAACTCATCCTGTATCGTCTCATCAAATCAAATCTCTGTTTTAATCTTCTCATTCAATGCTATATTTCAAAGTTCTACTGCAATAGTCGTTATATCAACAGTCTATTGGGTACTTGAATTCCTAACTCTGACTATTTAACTACATTTGCTTTCTATATATCGTAAGCCTTTTCTGTTAAGTCAGATTGAAATGGCTGATTATCTTGTCAGCGATTTCCTACAATTTGTTTCATCCAAGCACTTTTGTTTGATCTTCAACCTGCAAACACTACTTATACTAAAACTACTTATATAAGTAGTCAAGTGCTTTTTAAGTTAAACTTGTATTAACCTTCGACTGTGAGTATTGTATGTAGCTCAATCACACTTGTCGATACTACTTGTATAGATGTGTCGTATTTTCAAGCACATCTCTTAACTTGTCAGAGAACGAAATGAATAACAGCAAATGGCCATTTAGTTGGGAATTAATTTTACGTTATCGCTACATTGAAATTATTGCCTTATGGGAAGGACGATTGACTTCAAAATCTCTGATCAATGCCTTTGGCATCGGTCGTCAACAGGCTAGCAAATATATTAACAATTACATCAATAGCATCTCAAAGACTAACCTGATCTATGACAAGCAATTAAAAGGTTATCGACCTACAGAAAACTTTAACCCTGTTTTGACTAATGGTGAAATCAGCGAATACCTACAACTGCTTAATCAGCAAGATGACTTGATGTCGATTTTTAACGAGTTAAACCTTAATCAACCCAACACTCATATTTTGCAATCTCCGACTCGAAGCCTTTCTGCTAATATTATTCAACCTATTATAGAAGCAGCAAGAGATAATAAACGTGTGGATATCCGTTATCTTTCCATGACTTCGCCTCAACCCAAAGAACGTATTATTTCACCTCATACCATCATTTTTAATGGTCACAGATGGCACATACGTGCTTATTGTGAAGACCAGCAGGATTTCAGGGATTTTGTATTGTCTCGTATCACAGAGGTTTATGATATTGAAGGTGATTGTATTCATATGCAAAATGAAGATATAGCATGGAATACCTTTGTGGATATAGTTATTAAACCAGACCCGCGTTTGAATAATCATCAGCAAAAGATCATTGAAAGAGATTACTCAATGACCAATGGGAAACGATCTTTCAAAATTAGAGGCGCGCTGGTCACTTACTTTTTACAACTTTTGAATCTGGATTATCAGCAGCCTCACAACAACCCCAAAATTCAGCAAATTATCGTAAGCAATATAGATGATTTAAAGCTCTGGCGTTTCTAGTTTTTTTGCTCCTTGAGCCAATCTTTCAACTCATACCACCAATAGCTCAACTGTGCTGCGGCAACACCAAATTTCCAGCCATTCCAGGGTAAACCCCAGGGTTGAAATTTTTGATAACTTGTATCGCCTTTTGCAATTGCTGCAGAAATTACTTCACCAGCCACTGTCGTTGGGGCAACACCATGTCCTCCAAAACCGATCCCATACCATACATTAGGAGCGATCTGACCGATCTGTGCCATTTGATGTCGAGAATATGCCATCCAGCCATCCCATACATAATCTATTTTGACATCACTTAATTCAGGAAATACCTTGGCAATATCTTTTCTTAACAAATGCTCAAGGTTTGAAGGCGTATTTTTACTGGCACTGATCCTGCCACCCCAAAGTATTCTGCTATCGTTTAATGGACGATAATAATCAAAGGCAAAACGGGTATCGTAAACTGCTGATTTGGTTTTAAGATAACAGGACAAATCCTCACCCAATGGCTCTGTTGCCATCACATAGGTTGCAATAGGAAGAATGGAACGGGATACAGGTCGGCATAAGCTTTCTATATATCCACCTGCAGCAATAACCAGATTTTTACACTTTATTGAGCCATTCTGAGTAACTACCTGTTTTTCTGCACTTTTGTAATCAATGGACAAAACCTTGCTATTTTCAAAAATTTGTCCACCTTTTTTCAGGATGACATCGGCAGTTCCAAGAGCATAATTAAGGGGATGAAAATGCATGGCATTGGGTTCAAATAATCCACCATGATATCGATCACTCAGGATTTTTTCAGACAGCTGCTCTGGATCCAGATACGCCCAATTAACCCCCATTTTCTCTTGCATAAATTTCTGTTCATGATACAAAAGTTTTTGATCATTAAACCAGTTAGCCCAAATCACACCTTCATCCACAACATCACATTGAATCTTGTATCTGCTTATTCTGCCTCTGATTAAATCAACGGCATCGGTCGTTAACTGGTAGAGATCTTTTGCCTGCACATCGCCCACCTGATTTACCAACTGCCTTGCACCTAATGAATAACCACCAAAAACAAATCCGCCATTTCGACCAGATGCGCCCCAACCTATTTGGTTCTGCTCAATAAGTGCAACACTTTTGTGCCCTTTTTCAAGCAATCCCAACGCAGTCATCAAACCTGCGTAGCCGCCACCAATAATGCAGGTTTCAACTTCAACATTATCTTTTAAACTGTTTGCTTCAAGTGAATAATTTAGGGTAGCTTGATAATAGCTGGCGGGATAATTTTCTGACATTTGCTAACTTCTTATATCTCAATAATTTTAAATTTATTTCAGAATGCTATTGGCTATTCTATCCTGACCATTATCTCAAAACAAAATAAATATCATCTGGTCATCTTCTTCACAAACACAACCACAAATAATGCCAATGTAAAACTGCCGGTGAAAGCCTCAATAGCAGAAAAAACTCTTGAACCACCTACGGGTGTTATGTCGCCATATCCAAGTGTTGTAAAAGTAACCACGCTAAAATAAAGACAACTCAAATAATTTTTGGCATTGGATAAAAGACTTTTGTCTCCATCATAGGCAATAATGTCACCTGAAAAATTGACGCCTAAAAAGAAATAGCCAATTGAGAAGAGAAAAATCACAATCATCGAAAAAGCAATAACTCTGAGTGGCCTTTCACCATAACCGCAAAACAGCTCCACCATTTTCGAAATCCATCTTTTGAAGGAATATTTTGGCAATTGCTTACGGCGCATAATCATTTCTTTTTCAAAGAAATGTCCTGCCATTTCAAACAACCCTTGCGCTTCTGCGGTTTGTCTCAAATTTCGATAAATTTCTTCAGCCTGTTCGTATAAATCAATTTTACTGGCAATACTTGTAGAGGCATCAGCCTGTTTTTCCTGACTAATTTTTTCACCAAACTCTGCCTTGTCTATTTTGGCACCAGTAAAATCAGTTCCAAGTAAATTGCAGTCAGTCAAATTGGCATAATGAAGATTGGCGTAGCTGAGGTTGGCTTTCATCAAAGAACTGCCAGACAGATCCAGCATAAAAAGATGAGCATGCTCCATGTTGGCATGATAAAGGTCAGAGTTAGTGAGTTTAAAACCCTGTTTAGCCGCACGGTTAACCAGATTTACTTCCGACAAATCTTCTCTGGCTAATACAAAACCATCCATTGGAATTTTGGTTTTGGCTCGTTCTTCCAATTTATCTTTAATATTCTTGTGATCTTTTCTCGCCGGATCGTGCCAAAAACAATCATCCACTGTTTGCTCTTTATCCATAATTAACCTGTCACACCACAATTCTTACTTATTAAGAATAGCAGAGTCGTTAGTACTTGTAGGAATAGTTGAATTACAGAAGCATTTATTTTGTGCGATAATTTATAGATTCCTATCAGATTTTTTAATCGGCTACTCTAATGGCAAAAGACCCACATTTTACATCCCTTGAAAACATGTATTTATCCGCTCCGATTAATCAGTGGTACAAACCTTCAATTAATATCACCGAAGCAGAAGCAGAAATCAGTATTGAACTGGAAGAAAAGTATTTTCATGCCGCAGGCGCAACGCATGGTTCTGTCTATTTTAAATTATTGGATGATGCTGCCTTTTTCGCCGCCAACTCACTTGAACATGATCAGTTTGTACTGACCACCGCTTTCACTACCTACATTACCAAACCGGTTTCTTCAGGAAAGATGACGGCGATAGGTAAAGTGGTTAATAAAAACAAATCTCAATTTGTTGTTGAAGCCGTTGCCTACAATGATGATGGTCAGGAAATTGCGCGTGGTAATGGGCTTTTTGTGCGTGGAAAATTTAAACTCAAAAATGCAGATGGATATGGGAGCTAGTTGCGAGTTGCTAAAATTATAACGCTTCCTGAGCCTGTCGAAGGGCGTCATTCTAGCGTAGGCCAGAATCCATTTGTAATAAAGATGTCACTGCGAGAAGCATCTCGACGCGGCTGTCTCCTGAAGACAATCTATTGCTTGTGTGGTACATTGCCTGAATGTTTATAAAAACTGGTAAAAGAAAATGAACCTATCAAACCCATATCTTTATTCCGACATCGAATCTTTTGAAATAGGAGAGAAAAATATCGTTTTGTCATTTTCAACAAGGCTTAGTCGTGAGAATGACTGGAGTTCTTCATATAGTGAAAGAGTAATTAAAGAATACAAAAAATTCATATATTTGTGCTGTGTTTCTAACCAACAATTAACGCCATCAGATCAAGTTGATCAGGTTTGGCATCTGCACCTTGCTTATACACAGTCGTATTGGAATGAGATGTGTCGCAAAGTTCTTAAAACAGATATACATCATGGGCCAACAAAAGGCGGAGGTAAGGAAACGAACAAGTATAAACAGCAGTATTTGTTTACGACCAATTTTTATGAAAAAGAATTTGGTGAAGAACCCCCGAAAGATATCTGGCCAAACGTTACCCACAGGTTTGAAAATGCTGATAAGTTCATTAGAATCAATGAATCTGAATTTTGGATTGTAAAAAAACCTTCTAAATACATCGCACCAATTTTCTTTGCGTCTTTATTTCTTACTGCGTGCTCGAATGATGGAGATGGTTCCGA
>JAOUOC010000288.1 GCA_029880585.1 Gammaproteobacteria bacterium | reverse complement strand
GAATGATGAGTGATATTAATTCCGCCCAAAGCCTTGAAGAATCCAAAACCCTTGCTGATACGATTGCGACATTGTTATCAACGATACAGCAGGTTACCGAAAATTTAGGTAAAGCTATGGTGACTCAAGGTCCAGATAAAACGCTTGCTAATGCGCATTGTTATTTAACCATGATGGGGAAAGTTGTTTTTGCGTGGATGTGGTTACGTCAGTCAGTGGTTGCTGAAAATGCTCTGGCATCTGGTGAATCGTTAGCTGAATCCGAACAAAATTTCTATAAAGGTAAGATTCAGGCTGCCAAATACTTTGAGCAATGGGAATTGCCGAACATTGAGCAGGATATTAAGTTGCTCAATGAAATGAATGATGTTTGTTTTGAAATGAAAGCTGAGTGGTTTTGATTGGGTGGGTTGTTTAGTTTTAAAGGGTAATTATAGCGTCCAAGGAATGCAATTCCCTCTGAATTGCCATACGAATCAAGCACCTTAGTCATAATTAACTAGAGGGCACTTAGACTCCATTAATTTACTGCCAATGCCTCGCTTATCGAGTGCACTCTGTAACTCAACTTTTGTTTCTTCTGTTGCACATGGTCCTAGTGTCACACTCTCTATTAATTCATCCCAGAATTCTTCTTCAGATTGATTCAAAGCTTGGTGGGGAAGAAATATTTCAGCATGAACACTCTTAGTATTACCCTTTTCGTGCTCAATAATATGATCAGTTCCACTCCATGTTTTAACAGAAGGCGCTCGAGAATATATTCTGTATTCCTTTTCACTAGCAAAAGTATTATGTTTGTGAGATACCAAGAGTTCCAGCACGTTCGCATGAAGCATGGTTCTAATTAGATCTCTTTCATCATTGGTTTCTGCCAATGAGTAAGCTTCTAACGAATGAGCGTATGCATCATCAACACATGAACAATCTTCTTCTCCGTAACATATCGGAGTTATTCCATGTTCAAATGTATTCGAATTTGGGAAAAAGTGGCCAGCTGTTTTGACTACTGTAAATAGCTTTCTCAAATTAAAGCTAATGTATGCACCTTTTCCTTTATCAGCATACATGTCCCACATTGCAGCATCATCTTTAGAAACCGAAAAACACATAGCAAGAATCAACTTATCGTTATACGTAATGCTATCTTTCCAAATCGCACTATCAGTTAAATTGGAGTATGACTTCTCAATGACCTCTACCAATCCAGATTGAATCCCTTCTATTTCCTTAATTCTAGACAATTCACTTTGAATATAATCTACCGCAAAAAGCATTTCGCTGCCGTCGTTCATCTTTCGAACGTCATTTAACCACATGCGCCCATTTCCTATAAGGCTAATTGCGACGCTAGATGAACAGTAATAATTGAGTGTATCAGCCCACCGAGCCTCACTACCTCTTTGGAACTCAATAAAATAGTTGTGAAGATCCATAGGTCCCCAATCAAATGCACTTATGGGGGTATTTGACTCTCTGTCAGATCTAAACTTTTCTAAAACGCTGATATATCGATTATTCATACATTTGATCAATTCACAGTGTCTATTATCTTTTGCACATGACGATCGAGCTACGAAGTGCAGCGTAGCTTACATCCTAACGAACGTCTTGTTAGGCATGTTACCATTGTTGCTCTAGCAGCCTTGAGAAAGGGAGTGATACAGGTGATGCCATATAAGCAGTCCCATTATTACTTTGTTTTACAAACCAAATTGCAAGCCCCCATGTATCTTCAACACCAGCACCTATAAACGGTGGAATCCAGAGAATCTGTATTTCTCCATCACCTTCCCAACCACCTGACAGTAATTTATTTTTAACATTCTTGATTATTTCTTCTCTATTTGGCGTGTGCTGCAATACTACCTCTGCAGTGGGCATGTATTCTAAAACATCGATATGCATATATTGGTAAATATGATATTCATGTACACACTCCGGATTACGAATTTCTTCACTTAATATTTCAGCTGCCCAACCAAAGTTACCGAATAAAGGCCCTTCAGTTACTTCAACTGTTTCAGTCTGAGCTGCTTCTTTTACCTCGAAATCAGCCAATGCCACTTTTGAAGATGAAGCCACTTCAAACCAATGCTGTTCTCTTTGGGCCTCATCCAATGATATTAGTGGATGGCTGGGATTGTTTACTGCTTGAAATTGTGAGAGGCTTTCAATTTCAGTAAATGCACATGGTTTTAAAATAACCGGAAGAATTTTGACACCTTCTTCCTCCGCCGCTTTTAATAATGGCGGTAATTCATCTGTAGCCACAAAATCAGAAGCCAAAAAGTCCGCTGAAATTAATAGAATAGCTACCGCAGCTCGTTCTAATGCTTCTTCAATTTCACGTTTCCAAAGCTGACCTGCATTAATCTTTGTATCTGCCCAAACATCTACTAGCGACTGCCTCTCAAAAGGTCGAAGGTGAACTTTCAAACGCTGCAAATGCTCACTGTCCGCGTGGCTGTAGCTTACAAATATTTGTGTTCTTTTTGTCATTGCCATATGCACTATATTTTATTTGATGTCTAACAGTTGTTATCTGCACTCAGCAATGTATCACTTTTTTCGTCTATTGTCTTCAGGAGATATCTTCGCTTCGGTCGATAATATAGTATGCCTGTCTACAATTATTATTTTGTTCCGCCCAGTATTCAGGGTAAAATAACTGACAATTATTGGCTGGAGTCAGGGCTAAAACCCCATGTTAGTGCCATGCTCATCAACATTTGATATTTGAATAAACCTATTCGATTTAACAGTAATTGAGGTAACCTACAATGTCATCTCTTCAGGAACAGTTATTAAAAGCAGGCTTGACCACCAAGGATAAACTCAACAAAGTCAAGGGTGCCAAACACAAACAGGAAAAAATTAAGCGGGCACAAAAGCGTGAAATTGTCGATAACGCCAAACTTGAAGCGCAAAAAACTCAGAAAGAAATGGCCGAGCGAGCGAGAAAACTCAATCAGCTGAAAAATGCCGAGGCTCAGGAAAAAGCCATCGTCGCGCAGATAAAACAGATAATTGATGTGAATAAACAGTCAGGCGGCAAGCCAGAGGTGACTTTTAATTTCTCCGACAATGGAAAAATAAAGAAACTAGAAATTTCCAAAGAGATCCACCGATACCTCACCAAAGGTTTTTTAGCGATTGCCCGTTTTAACGGGGAATACGCCAT
>JAOUOC010000037.1 GCA_029880585.1 Gammaproteobacteria bacterium | reverse complement strand
GTAGTAATAGATACATTTAATAATAGTAAAGAAAGTGGAAATGACAACATTAATAACAAATAAAAAAGCTGGCATAAGCCAGCTTTAATTATTTACATTTATTTCTATCTCGCCTCTGAGAAACCATGCCTCTCCATTGTTTGGAATGATCCTTATAATCCTTATATTTTGATGCTGTATTAAATGTACTTAGTGCGCTGTCACACTGTCCCAAATTTAATTGAGCAATGCCTTTTCTTAAATACGCTCTGCCCTCATCATCTTCCAAATCTCCCTTTTTAAAGGCTTGGTCAAATGCCTTAATAGAATTGCTCCATTGCTCTTTATCGCTATAAAGCTCTCCTAAAGTTACATATGGCTTGCCATCTTTAGAGATTTTAGCAGTTTCTTGATAAGCATTAATCGCTTTATCAATTTCATTGCTGAGCTGATAGTACTGTGCAACTGTTTTCCAGTTAGTTGCTTCAGCTTTAACCGCTCCCTTTTCAATTCCCTCTCTGAGGACTTCTGCAGCTCTAAATGGAATATCTTTATATCCGAAAAGATTTGAGAAGAACTGATAATCTGTTCCTTTGTCAAAACCTTTACGAACATACAACATCTCCATGATTGCCAAAGCATCATCAACACGCTCCAGCTCCATGTAAACTGTTGATAGCTGTCTATAAAACTTATTTTCCTTTGGAAAATACTCAACCATAGATTTAAGTATTGTTGCACTACCATCATAGTCCTTCATCTCATAATGCAAGGCCAACAATAATTGAAAGTAGCTCTGTTTTGGTTTTCTTTCAGTCGTAGTAGCAAAATACGCTGGACAGATTGCTTTCTGAAAATTACCAATATCAGAATCTGCATACATTGCAGCTAAAAGATAATACGCATTAGGACTATCCTTATTTGAGCGTTTCATCCAATCTTGCATCATTTTTAATGCTTTGTGTTTTTCATCGATTGAATAAAGCAAACCTGCAACATTTTCTCTTAAAGATTGCAATACATCGTGAGGCAACTGTCCTTCACCTAAATCCAAAGCCTTTTGAAAATAAGGTAAAGATTTTTCCTGATCACCCTTCTGCGCTACTGCATAGGCAAGATTCCTATTAACAACTGACTTCACATAATTACTATCAGAAGTTGTTATGAGCTCCTTAAAAACCTGCATAGCTTCATCATAACGCTCTTCAGCCATGTGCTCCTGACCGCGCTGTAGCTTTTTAGCAACTCTTGGAGGAAGACCTTTAATAGGTGGCTGTGGCACCTTTAAGTTCTTATCAATCAGTGGCTTACAGCTTTGAGTTAACTTAGTATGAGGAACCTCTGCTGCATTAACCATAAAACCTGAAAACAGAACAACAAGAGCACAACTTTTTATAAAATATTTCATAAATATGATACCTTCTCTTATTGACTCAGTTTAAATTCCATCGTGTAACGCATATTCGGTTGTTCAACCGGTTTGCCATCCACAACTTTAGGTTTAAACTTCCATTTATAAATAGCCTTTCTTGCGTCTCTTTCAAAAACACGTTTTGGTTCTGCGTCAACAACTTTTATATCTTTAGGTGAACCATCAGGGCTAACAGTAAACTCAAATCTTACCCAACCTTCAATACCTTCCATAGCGGCCTTTCGAGGATACATAGGCTGTATTATTACCATTGGTATCGCTTCACCATCAGTCATCGCACCACCAACAAAAACATCACCAGTCACATTGACATTGACGTCCATATTGATCGAAGCATCAAGCTTGGGTTTAACTTTAACTATACGTTTAGGCTCAGGTGGCGGCGGCTCCTTTGGTGGCTCTGGCGGCTTTGGCGCTTGACGCTGCCTTAGCCTTAAATTGTCGTCAGGCTCAACCATACCAATCTGAATCGAAATGGATTCTTCCTTTGGTGGTGGCTCCAACTCACTTTTAACCAGATACGCCATCAGTATGAACAGTAAAAAAGTTACTACTCCACCTAAACCAAGTCCAATTAATACTCTTTTCATAATTAATTCTCCGCCGCAACTGAAATATTTTCTACTCCAGCTTTCTTAGCCGCGTCGATAACATCGATCATAATGCCTGAATTAGCAGCGATATCCGCTTGAATTACGATACTACTCTCAGGGTTTTCCAAAAGCATGTTTTCAATTGTTCCACGCACTTCATCCTTTTCAATCTTTTCCTTTTGCATATAGATTTCGCTATTTGCCGTGATACCAATAAAAATATTTGCTTTAGGTTTCTTTTCCGCGGTAACTGCATCAGGTTTAATAACTGATACACCCGCCTCTTTTACAAACGATGTTGTGACGATAAAGAAGATAAGCATGATAAACACAATATCCAGCATTGGAGTCATGTCTATCGCCGCTTCTTCCTCTTTTGGTCTTACACTTTTCTTTGCCATGGATGATTTCCTTTATACTAATTAGGAGTCATATGGTCTGCCAACTCTTGAGCATGAGTATTGGCAGTATATTCCAAGCGTGAACTTATAAACAATCCAGAAAGTGCCGCAACCATTCCAGCCATAGTTGGTATAGTTGCTTGCGTTATTCCTGAAGCCATTAGTCTTGCGCTACCTGTTCCCGACAAAGCCATAATCTCAAAGACTTGAACCATTCCTGTCACTGTACCTAACAATCCAATCATAGGACAAATAGACACGATTGTCTTAATAACAATCAAACCGGAATTAAGTTCTTCTTTCATTTTTGAGATCCAGGCATCTCTGATTCGATGTGCCCGCCACGAACTTCTGTCTTTTCTTGATTCCCACTTGGCAATCAAAGCTCTCGCTTTTTTGGGATAAGCATATGAAAAGAACCACATTCTCTCCACAATCATTGTCCACATAAAAATAAGAGCGGCAGCAATAAACCACAAGACATTGCCTCCCGCTTCAAAGAAGCGGGAAACGGTATCAAATAGTTCGTCTAGAAACAGCATGAGTTTACGCTCCTGCTTTTTCTTCGTGTTGCGCTATCAATCCAGTACTTTGCTCTTCAAGAGTATGAATAATACCTTTAGATATACCTGATACAACACTGTGAGTTAAAATTAATGGCAACGCGGCTACAATCCCCAATACAGTTGTAATCAACGCTGAAGAAATACCACCAGCCATAATTTTAGGGTCACCAGTACCGTACAACGTGATACCCTGGAAGGTTTCGATCATACCTGTAACCGTTCCTAAAAGTCCCATCAAAGGCGCTATAGCAGCAAATACCTTGATAATATTGATCCCTCGTTCAATTTGAGGCGTCTCTTTTAAGACTGCTTCGTCAAGCTTAAGCTCAAGCGTCTCCTGATCTGCACCCTTATTAGCTTGATAAACCGCCATTATACGACCCAATGGGTTATTGCCTGGTGTAGAAGACTGCTCCTGAGCAGCTATTTGACCACGAACCTTAAATAACGTAAGTAATCTTTCAACCACAATAATCAGGCCAACTAGTAGAACCACACCTATACCAGCACCTACAAGACCTGCATAATTCATTACACGCTCATACCAGGATTCACGCTTAACTTCCAGAGTCAAAATATTACCTCTTGAAGGATCAAGCGCTAACTCTTCATAACCTGTAGTTTCATCCATGTAATCATTAATCAAACCTGTGTAACGACCTGCAGGGGCTCTGTTTAATTGCTTAATATCACCTTCTTTATGGTCATAAACAAGATACTCACCATCAGATAGCATATTGAAAACACCAATTCTAATCATATCTCTTGACTCTGGGCGACCTTCTGTATTGATAATGTCGCCATTAAAGCGAGACACCTTGCCTTGCTCTACAATTTCATTAAGCATTTCTATCCACAAACCACGAATTTCCGGAATTTCAGGAAACTCTTTTGCTTGTGCAAGCTTTTCCAAATCTTTATGTCTACCAGGGTATTGAGCACTTACAATAGAACGCTCTATACGCTCAGCTGAATCACCAGCAACCTGACGAACAACACCAACCATCTCACCTAAGGTACCAGCTTTGATGTTAAGTTTTTCTGTTAAATCAAAAAGAATTGTTTCATTTTTTTCAAACTCAGCTTTCAAACGCTCAGTTCTGTCTTCTTCTCTTTTTTGCTCTGCGAGTGCTTGATTAAGAAGGTTTCTTTGATTATTTCTTTGCTGCAAGAAAATAGCTTCTCTTTCTTGATTTACTTTACTTTGACGGTTTTTATTTTGCTTAACCAATCTCAATAACTCATCAAGAGTTCTTGCCTCAGGAGATTTAACCGCAGGCGCAGCTTCCTCTGCAGCAGAAACATTCATACCTGCCAGACCAGCAATAATAGCTGCTAAAAATAAATTTCTAATCTTCATCTTAATTTGCCCCTTTTGCTGCAGGTACAGGTAATTTAATTAATTCTGGAGCAGCTTGCTTATTAGCAATTTTCAAACCACGTTGAATTGAACTAATGTAACCACTATCAAGCTCCTCGAACTCGCGACTTTCCGGATTGTAATAACCTGCTTGCTTACCATCCAACGTCAGGAAAACCAAAAGGACTCTACCAATACGTAAAAATTCAACCTTTCTATCGCCCATCATATCACCAATGTAAGAATCCATAGATTCACCATAGGCTAATTCTGTTTGATAGGCCTCAAGTATTTTTCTGTACTTTTCAGCAGTTGAAACGTCAGCACGCCCCATCATTTCCTTCAATCCAGCGACTCTCTCAACACGCTTTTCTTTGTGAAATGGGATATCCACTGCGATCAAATTTTCAAGTTTCACAATCATCTCATTCATCAAAGGCACAACACCTCGAGCTGTTGCATCAATTGTTTTCATTTGCTGCTCTATAGAAACCATTTCTTCTTCTTGAGACTTAATTAACTTCTCTAGCGAGTCATTATATATTCTCATACTTTCAATGACTTCGAGAGTAAGCCTGTACTCTGCAGCCATATCAATAGTTTCATCGGCAAATCTATCAATCTTTTTCTGAGATTGTACAGAAGCTTTTGTAGTTTGTTTCTCAACAGCAATTGCTTGATCCAACGTGTTGGCCAAAGCGCTGCCCATTGTAAACAAGGCTAGCAATCCACTCAGGGCTGCCTTGACAATCGTTATTTTATTGCGACTAAGCATGTGACTTCCTAAATTGTTTCAGGGTTAAAATAAAATATTAGCTGTGACCTAAGGCCTCCAGCAAATTCGAAGTTGCTATGAAATTTATTATTTTCAAATTCGAATTTTCACCTTTTAGGGTGCACTCTGGTTACCCCGAGCACACGACAGTGCCAGACTATAAACATTATGAGATTCCGAGTCAATGGGTTGACAGCGATCATTTATATTATTTTAAGTAGTAAGTACACAAAAAATACAATAAATTGAACTTTGCAAGTTTATGTCCTGTTCACCATTTCTCAATATAAAAACTAATCAGTCTAATCAACTGGTGGAATCATATCAAAAGCAATAGTCATTCTGTTTTGATTCGAATTAAATGGAATAGTTCCATGCCAAACGTATGAAGGAAAAAATACCAGCTTACCTATTTCAGGTTTTACATATCGTACTGGCTTAAGCTCATGCTTTAAGCTGATTGCTGGCTGACCAACCTGAAACCATCCCTGATGATTAACTTCGTCTTCAACATCGTCAGGTAATTCCAGATAAAAGGCTGAGCTTACTCTTCCCATAGGGTGAATATGTGCTACATGAAAACCCTGTTTTCTCAGTTTAACCGACCATGACGCTGAAAATATATAGTTGTTTGCACTAATACCTCTCTCATGCTCAGTGAAAATCTGCGGTACAGTTTGGATATAATCATCCAGACATTTTCTTACTTCCTGTATAAATTTTTGGATTAATTCATTTTCATCGTCAAAAAGATTGCCTCTCGTTTGAGTACCATTTCTCAACGATTGCTCTAGAGGTTCATTTTTGCCAGTATGAATTGAATCAAGGTATTCTTTAAGTTTTTCACAAAATTCTTCAATTGAAGCAAAACCCTGCGGCACGCCCAACTTATATTCCCTCACAATATGTTGATAATCATTGAGTTTGTCATCATCTTTTTCAGATGACAGGCGCCAACAAACTCCCTTGTAAGCCAAGGCCGTTTGGTTAAATGGTTCTTTTTTCAGTACGGTTTTCAAACAATTCTCTGCTTTCTTTAACTCATTGTTTTCAATTAATATAATTGCATAATCTATTAAATGTAGGTGGCTGTCTGGCTCTAAATCAATACAATTTTTCATTTCCGCAAGCGCGTCTTCATTTCTATCTAAACCATTAAGTGTCTTTGCCAAAAGTTTATAAAAAACTGATGTCGATTTGTGAATATCATCAACAACATTTAAAAATTCATAAGCCTTTTCGTAATATGACAACCTCAACATAAGCTTCACATAGGCATACCTTAAAGCAGAATTATTTTTTTCGATTTCAAAAGCTTTTAAAAAAGATTCAAACAAATTCTCTTTTTTGTCTGATTCCCAATATAATTCATTTAAATTCACATGCGAATCAACATATCCGGGGTTGAGTTTAATAGCTTCTTTATAATATTTAATCGCAATTTCAAGTTCGCCAATATCTGAATAAGCATTGGCCAAATTATGAAATAACTGGTAATTTTCAAGGCCGAGTTTTATTGCTTTCTTATACTGTTCTATGGCCTCATGAGCCTTGCCTGATATTCTTAAACATAGGGCATAGTCATGAATTGAATCTACACTACCCAGATTCTTTTGAAGCAATTGCTCAAAAACAGGCAGCGCCTTTTTATGTTGATCAGTATGAAGAAATATTAATGTTTTCTGCCTTAGAAGATTAACATCGTCAGCGAATTTATTTAATCCTGCTTCGACCCATTGCATTGCCAAATCATATTTCTTAAAAAAAATGTACGCTTTTATCAAGTTTAAATAAGCATCAATGTAATCTTCTTTCTGATTTATTGCTTCTCGATAACACTCTATCGCTTGACTGATTTTTTGCTTCTCTTTTAGAGCTGCTCCCAAATTATTGTATACATGAGGTTGGTTTTTATTGATTTTTAATGAGCGCTTCATAAATTTGATGGCTTCATCGGTTTTTTTTAGATGAAAATATGCCAAACCTAGCAACTGACTGGCATTAGGATCTTTTGGGTTTGTTTTTAATTGTTTTACAAATAAATCGACGGCACGATTTAAATCACCACTTTGAAATGCCGAAATGCCTTGCTGTAGATAATCAATAAACACTGTATAAACCTATCTGATTGTTTCTCTCCTCTTATACACCAGATTACCGATTATTGTCTATTGTTTAAAGATTAGATTATTCTCTTACACACTAAAACTGCATTTCTAACTTAAAGCAAGTTTTACTCTATAGAAATACCTGAATTTATGAAGAATTTCTTTAAGCTGTCTAACTCTTTTTCGAAAAATTTCCATTTGTTTACTGAGCTTGAATGAATTTTACTTCTCACTTGTACTGTACTGGCAGTAGCACTTGGATTTGGGTTTTTTTCAAAATTCAAGCATTGAGACTCAAACTCAACCCCAAGTTTCTCCAATAATAAACGTGTAGTATTCTCTTGATCAGCCACTAATTTTTCATAATCCAGTTCAATAATTTTATCTTTTAAAATATTTCTCCAGTGGTTACGCATTTTTTCTTGAGCAATATAATATTTACCTAAATCTTCCAAAGAATAGGCAAATTTAAAATATGATTGTTTAAAAAGGGCAAGACATGCGTCCATAGGATTTCGCCTTAAATAAATTATTTTTGCGTTCGGAAAAGCTTTAGCAATAAATCCTAGATAAAGAAAGTTAAGGGGGTATTTATCAACAAACATTGGAGCTTGATCCAGTCTGTATTCGATAGTTTCAAAATATTTTTTATTAATCAAGGAAATATCTTTCTGAGCTGCCTTTTCAATTATTTGTTGGTCAACATCCCCAATCCCGCCAAATTCAGCAACGTACCTTATAGAAAGTTGCATAAAAAATGTTTCATCCACGCTTTCTATCATCGAGTGACTGGAAATAATTCTATCAACCAATGTAGTGCCTGTTCGTGGCAATCCGACAATAAATATGGGGGTCTTATTACTAGACGCCATAATCTCATTAGTAAATCGTGAATTTACCCAATTTTCACTACATGTCTCTATTATTTTATTAATTACATCAATATCATCATTAACATCATAATTTATTGTGCTTAAAACAGCATTGCCCGCCTTCTCATAATACTTAAATGACTCCGTCCAACATTCTAAATCTTCTAACTCCTTACCAAGCGCATAAAATAAAAATATATTTTTCTCTGGTGATGAATTATTTGCTTCCAAAATTTTTTTCATTTGATCTATGTGACCATAATCATTTGCTTTTTCTAATTTGGATATTTCATAGTGAAACCTTTGATGGTCAGGGAATCTAAACAAAAAATCCAAAAATATTTTTTTAGCTTCCCTGGATCTCCCATTCAAAATCAAACATTTGGCTAAATCACCTCGAATAACATCTTGATTTGGTTGTAATTGATTGGCTTTTTCAAAGAGAGGAAGGGCTTTGTCATGTAAACCTAAACCTGTGTATATTTTTCCAGACAAATGAAAATAGTAAGGGTTATTGCTTATTAATCTTATGTACCTATCCAATACTTCAAAAGAATCTGTATACCTTAAAAATATAAGATAGATATCAGCCAACTCTATGGCTGCATCAAATCTTTTATCATTTATCTCCAATGCCCTGATAAAAGACTTAATGGCTAAATCATATTTTCTCAGTCCTTTGTTAGCAATTCCTGAAAAGTAGTATCCTTCTGACTCATGTTTATAGTCATTTATTATCCTGTTTGAAATTGTGAGCAAACTTATCCAATCATTTCTATGAAACGCGTCTCTGGCATTCTGACATAACAAAAGTAAATTCTCTTCAACCACAAATCTATCCCAAATTAAAAAAGAGATGGTATTTCTTCATAAATGCGAAGCTTAATTTAGCAACATTTTTAGAAGCAACAGTTTCTTTTTTATTAAGTAAATTTCTACGCATCAATTCCATTTTGACACAAATATTTTTTCAGTTCACACAAATACTCAGAATAATTTTCCCATCTATTTACAGATGTACTATAAATTTTTTGCCTTACCTGAACTGAACTTGCTGTGGTACTAGGCGTTGAGTTTTGATGAAAATCTAGACAAGCTTCTTCAAAATTCAAATCCAGACTTTTTAAAAGATTTCTGGTTTCAACTACAGGGTCCGACACCATTGATTCATAATCAATATCTATGAAACGTTTGCCCAATATGCTTTTCCAATGTTCTACCATTTTGCAATATGAAATATAGTATTTTCCTAAATCCTTCAATGAATATGAATATTTATAGTCGAAAGTAAAAAGCTGTTTATACATCGAAAAACATGTGTCCATAGGACTCCTTCGCAAATGTATTATTTTGGCTTCTGGCCATGCTGCTGCAATAAAACCTACATACAAAAAATTTAATGGCATTTTTTCTACAAAATAGGAAGAGTTATCCAATCTATAACTTATTTTGTCAATATAAGTTTTGGCAACTTCATGTGGCTTCACATTAAAAATGGATTCAAGATTCTTTAAATTCATTTCATTTCTATTTTTAATGCCGGCATTATTAAATAGAGCCAAGTGAAAAAACAAAGTCTCACCTATAGTTTGCACATCTGAATGGCTAGAAAGGATTCTCTCAGTTAATGTACTTCCTGTTCTGGGCAGACCAACAATAAATATTGGAGTTGGATCAGATGATGCTTCCGAATGTTTTAATTCATTTTCTTTCATCCAGTTTTGATTACATTCAGATATGATCTTTTCGACTATGCCAATATCCTCTCTCACATCATATTTGATTACAGATGAAACTGCATTTCCACCCATTTCATAATACTTAAATGACTCATCCCAACATTCAAGATCCTCCAATTCTTTGCCAATTGCATAATATAAAAATATATTTTTCTCAGGAGACATATTAGATTTTTTCAATATATTTTTCATCAGGATTACATGTTCATTATCCTTTGCTTTGGTCAAACGTGACAATTGGTAATGATTTCTTTGATGGGCTGGAAAACGATCTAATAAATTTCTATATATTTGTTTTGCGTTATCTATTTCACCAACATAAACACTACATGCTGCAAGATTTGCCTGAATAACGTCAACATTTGGTTGTATTTCATTTGCCCTTTTAAATAAATGAAATGCTTTCTGGGGTAATCCAATCTCAACATATATTGAGCCAGCAATATTAGAATATAAGGAACTATCGTTAATATATTTTTCATATTGTTGCAAAATGGTTGCAGCTTCTTCATTTTTTCTATTTTTTGAATATAAATTAGCCAGTTCAATAGCTATATCATATCTTGTTTTCTCAGAATTCACTGCCCTTTCAAATAATTGAATTGCAATATCAATGTTGCCCTTAATTTTGTTCATGAAACCCAACAAAAAAAGTCCCTCGGCATTTTCATCTTCTATTTGTAAAATATAATTTGCTTTTTCTTCAACAACAGACCAGTCTTTTTGCGCTATCGCTTTTCTTGCTTCTTGGCTTAAAGTTACAATCTGGCGTTCATTTTTGCTTTCTATATCCATTCATTCAACACTTACTAAAAGAGATTTAGTTTATACATTTTCTAATTGAACGATATAATAACCTATTACTACTTGTAATTTAATCAAAATTACATTGTAATAGTCGCACATGTAAAAATGAATCAAGTATTGTATGTACGAAAATAAAACAAAGACTCAGGATAGTTGGGAAACATACTGGAGAGGAGCAAACGGACAAGTTGCTTTAACTAATGAAGGAGAAACTGATCCTGCATTAAATATTTTCTGGGAAGGTTTCTTTAAAACAGTAAGAACTGATTATGCTGTCCCTAATATTATCGACATAGCTAGTGGTAACGGAGCTGTAATAAAAATAGCTCAAAAAATACTTGGAAAGTTAGATTTCAAATTAACTTCACTCGATATATCAGAATCTGCAATTAAAAATATTGAGAAATCATATCCAAAAATTCGTGGTATTGTTGCAAATGCTACAAAAATACCTTACGAATCAACTTCGTTTGATATTGTCACAAGCCAGTTTGGCATTGAATACGCAGGCATAGAAGCAATTCTTGAAGCTTCACGACTTGTTTCTGTAGGCGGGTTACTAGTTCTAATTATGCATCAAAGATCATCAATAATTGATCGTAAATGTTCTCAAAATTATAAATCAATCCAGCTTTTGCTAAATAGCGAGTTTATACCTCTATCTATAGATATGTTTAGGACCGGTTTTAATGCTGTAAGTGGTAGTGATAGACAACCATATGAAAACGCAGCAAAAAAATTAGCACCATCGATAAAGCAAGTAGAAGACATACTAAATTCATATGGTACAGATACAGCTGATGGCACAATTTTAAAACTATATGAAGATATTGGAAATATTCATAAAAAAATACAATATTATGATTCTAATGAAGTTTTAGAATGGCTCACAAATATGAAAATGGAGATAAATGCCTACTCAGAACGTATGTTATCCATGACAAACAGTGCCTTAGATAATTCTGATATGGCTGAAATAACAAGTCGTCTTGAAGAAAACAATTTTATGATTGAACATAAAGAAAACCTTATTGGTCATAATAATCGGTTACCGTTAGGCTGGACTTTAGTAGCTCGAAGAGAGCCAGATTAAAAAACAAGCATTTTTAGCTAAGACAGAAAATAAAACGCGTTATACCTACTTATGATAAATTCTGATTTAAATATTAAAAATTTAAGCGACCAATTTAAAGTTGATAAAAGGGTTAGAATCCCGGATTTTTTAACATCAGAAGTTGCAGATAGAATAAGAGAAGCTTGCCTAAACCATGTACCATTTGAAACTCATTTTGTTATTGATGATAAATATCAAAGTAAAAGTCAGCAAGAACTTGCTAAACTTTCTCCTCAAGAAGCAAAAAACATTAATAATATTGTTTTTAATGCGGCCAGTAAAGGTATTGGTTTTCTTTATGAAGGGTATTTGCATACCAGAATTAAATTAGACATACCGATAACTGAAGAATTAACATTTCTTCATCAAATGTTCGATTTCATAAAATCTGAAACAGTTCTGGATGTAATAAAACAGATTACTGAAGATTCAAGTCTATCTGGAGCTGAGCCTCAATATACCAGATTCAAACCTGGACATTTTCTAACAAGACATTTAGATATTGTACCTGAACAAGCAAGGAAATATGCTTTTGTATTAAGCCTAAGTAAATCATGGCATCCTGATTGGGGTGGTTTACTTCAATTTTATTCAAAAGGTGGCACTCCAAGAGATGCATGGACTCCGCAGTTCAACACACTTTCTTTATTCGATGTAAGTCACATACATTCTGTAACCTATGTTACACCTTTTGCGGCCGAGCAAAGAATTTCATTAACTGGATGGTTTACTTCCGAGAATAAGCACTTATAACTTATTGCACTTTTTAAAAATACAAAACCTAATGATTTACAAAAAAAAGAGCCACAAGTTGTGGCTCTTTCTGCTTTTAATGAACTTTTATTAGAAAGTCCATTTAGCTCTGACATAGTAACCTTGACCAAACATACGATATGTTGATGGATCTGTTTTTCCATTAAAACCAGTATCGATGAATGGAGGCTCTTCGTCTGTAATATTAGTCAGACCAGCTGTAAAAGTTAAGTTATTATCAGCTGAGTATCTAACAATAATATCTGAATAGTATTGAGCATCAATCTTCTGAATATAATCAGAGAACCATGTCCAAGTTTCCAGACCACTTACGTACTCACCTAAATAACTAACTGACCAATTATCACGTGTCCACTGAACTGAAAGATTCATTTTATCTTCAGCATAGGCAGCACCTTCATACTTACCAACTAAATCTTCAAATGGTAATGCACTGAATTGCTTGAACTCACGCTCTAGCAGTTTTGTCCAAAGAACAGTTGTTTTCATGTTACCGAAACTAGCTGGATAGGTCCAGTTAAATTCAAGATCAACACCCTTAGCTGTTTCTTCAGAAATATTCAAAGCACCATCTAAAATATTATCTATAGTATAGTCAGCCTTACGAGTAACAAGTGCACAAGCATCTTGAATTTGCTCGATATAGCACTGATCAAGTATAAATTGAACGCCTAATCTTCCAATTCCATCTTCTAACTCAATAGACCAGTAATCTGCGATAAAGTTAAAACTATGCTCTCCAACTTCAGGTGACCAAACTATACCAGCAGTGAACGTATCACCAAGCTCAGGTTGTAGATTAGGATTACCACCAACGCGAGCCAATACCTGACTATCAGTTTGAAGGGTTGAACTGTTTTGAGCACAGCCAGCAGGGGCGCCCGTATCAACCGCACATGGATCTGTGTAGGTTGGGAAACTATCGACTAAACCACCAAAAAGATTGCTGATTGTAGGCGCACGGAATACAGTACCATAAGTAGCTCTTAACTTGACTTCATCAGATGGTGTAAATTCAACACCAAATTGATAAGTTGTTTCACTACCAAAAGCATTCCAGTCGTCCATTCTCACGCCGCCTTTCAATGCCAAACTATCCAAAACAGGGGCGAAGAACTCTGCGTAGTAAGCCGTATTTGAAAGTTTGCCATGAGTATTAGCGCCCACATTACCTGTTACAGCACCGATTGTCTTAGCTGAATCCAATCTAACAGTCAATTCTTGATCCCATTTTGAGAATCCAGCAGACCATCCGAAATCACCACCCGCTAATTTAGCTCCTACACCTGTAATGTTGGCTGTAATTGTCTCTTGCTTTTGAGTGATTGCATCAACAGTTTCCAAAGAAACATAATCAATCATGTCTTGTGTCAACGTTGTTACAGTTGGGTTACCCGCTGCGTCAACTGCACCACCACCAAACAAGTTCAACGGTACACAACCTGCTATCAATGTATTCGGATCATTAATATCTGTGTAACACTCTGGCTGACCATCATTATCCAAATCTGCTGATGGGCCTAATGCATTATGCAATCTTTGACCTGAGAACTGACCAAAGTCTGCATCAATTCTGGAACGGTAACCCTGATTGATCGAGAAATCCCAAGTGGTATCATCATTAATTTCACCTTCCAAACCTGCTGTCCATTGATATTGCGAAATGTCTTGTTCAAAACGGCGAGTCGTTTCAATCATTCTACGACGTGGGCCAATTACTGGTTCATAAATCAATGAGGTACCATTAGTTGCATTATAAAAATCAATTGCTCTACGCAAGTAATAGTTATTCTCTGAAATACCTTCATAAGCAAAAGTAGTTCCTGTAGTTGGATCTGTATAGAAACCATTGTGCATTGGATCGCCACCAGTATATGGCATTGGTGCTAATTCTTGTGATGAAGTTCTTTTGTTTCCTCTGAACTCAGCATTGAATGAAACACTGTCAGAAATCTCAAAATTGGCTTCACCAAATACATTAGTACGCTCATAAGGTGTTTGCATATAGTTTACTGGTGCGTAGTTATAAGTACGGCCATCATGACCTGCCATCAAACCTACTTCATATGGCGTAGTAGCTGGTGTACCAATCAGGAAAAGTCCTTGGCTATAAAAGCTCAAACGACTTTCTGGAATTCTCGATGAACCTAAAGGCAAACAACCACCCTGTGGAGTAAAATCCCATGGAGCATCAACCTGATTTTCACAACCGCCTGGATAGATGTAGTAGGAATCTTGCATAAATCCCCAAGGCGTATCTCTTTGGTAAGCTTCTTCTTGCTTAACATGCTCAATACCAAATACCATATTACCACGATCAAAATCACGGCCAGCAATTACTGACACAGAATCAAGACCAGCACCATCTGTGTTGTTCCAGCCAGCAGTTTGTGTCATTACTTCAACGCCTGTGAAATCACGACGTGTAATAATGTTTACAACACCCGCTACCGCATCAGCACCATATACAGCTGAAGCACCATCTTTCAATATCTCAACACGCTCAATCATCGTAGATGGAATAGCTTGATAGTCACCGCCATCAACCACACGACGACCATTTACCAATGTCAAAGTACGCGCAGTACCTAAACCACGTAAATCTATTTGAACAGAACCATTACCACCGTTATTAGTAGTAGTACCAATTGGCGAACCAGACATTGAAGGAATGCTTTGTAGCAAATCACCAACATCTAACAAACCTGTTAATTCCATAGCTTCACGGTCAATTACTGTAACAGGGGTAGCATTTTCTACATCCGCACGAGTAATACGAGAACCTGTGATAACTACTTTTTTATCATCATCTGCCTCTTCATCTGCAGCAAATACCGCTGGAGATGATATAGCAGACAGCGACGCACCAGCTATCAAGGCTAACCTTATAGCTTTTGCAATCGGATTGCGTTTATCATTTAATGTACTCAATTTAATTCTCCCTAGTTGTTGTCATGGAGGTTTTGTTAAGTGTCCTTAGCATATTTTTATTAACAACATGTCACAAAGACACAGTGAAAGGGCATATAACCCACAATTCCTTGACAATACTAACCGATCGCAAATGGAGCGGTCAATGGTTTGTTTGTACAAAATTTGGTTTATTATGGCTGTTTATCAATAAGCATTCCAATCATCTT
>JAOUOC010000284.1 GCA_029880585.1 Gammaproteobacteria bacterium | reverse complement strand
ATCTTGCATTTTTTTATCTGTGTTTTTAATAACTATTCTCATTTCTGTTGTCTTGACTTAAATCCCTTATGTATCAACACATTTCAGGACAAGATCACCAATATATAAAAAAGCTCGGATTATTCCGAGCTTTTCATTACTTGATGTTGAAAAGACAAATCAAGCTGTCAACTTCAAATTAGAACTTTATTTCAAGACCAAGTCTAACCGAAGTTGGCGCCTGCCAGCTATAGGCTGCACCGTAGTATTGATTTTGAGTACCTTCAGTTCTCTCATAGTGTTCATTCTGCGCTGTAATTTCTTGAGAATTAAACACGTTGAAGATATCAAAAGTTGCTCTCATATCAACATCAGATACTTTGAATTTATATGATGCATTCAAATCAACTTTAAACAACCAAGGAGTTCTTCCTACAGTTCCTCTCGGAATACGAGTATAAGTTCCTGCCGCAGCATCAAACACATAGAAGGTATCTCCATAACTACCATAAACATCAGGATGATGGTTTGGATAGCCTCTACCAAAGGCTGACAATGGTCTGCCAGAAGATAGCGTTGAATTCCAACCAATTGTGAAGTCTTCTGTCATATCATAGCTACCATAGAATTTAAACACATGTCGTCGGTCATTTGCTTGATAACCTTCAGCACCGTCCATTAGAGCAGGGAAGTCAAAATCTTGAGTAATACCTGCATCAGCTTGCCCGATATCTGACTTCACAGCTCCCTCAAAGTTACCCCAGCTTCTGGACCATGTATAGATAAAGTTCCAACGTATGTCATCACCTTGGTAATTGAATTCAGTTTGTAAAGCTGTGTACTCATTGATTGCTTTTGGTAATCCAATAGTCTGTGCTGAATAGGTTTGTAATGACCCTGGATCTGGAGCACCATCAAACTGAGCCCAATCAATAGTCAAATTTGAACCATCCCAATAAAAACCATCGTGGTACCATGAAGCAGCTGAACCAGGATTCAACATAACACAGTAAGGCCATGAGTATATTCCACAGTAATCATCAAGTGCAGAATCTACATCACGACTTGTAGCACGGATAGTCATAGATAAGGCATCTGACAATTCTGTCTGATAGCCCAGTATTAACTCAACTTTTGAGTAAGGATCAGCTTCTTGTGATTGGAAAGTGGCTTTTTCAGGAATTGTAGCAACTGATGATGTAAAACTCCCCAACGAACTTAATCCTGTAGGAGCTCCAGTACTATCTACACCTGAGAACGTATAAAATGTTGTAATATCACTAATACCAGCAGCAGCACGGAAAATAGTGTTGTTAGCTATAGGTAAATAGTATTTACCCCAAGTACCAAAAAACTTAGATTTTCCATCACCACTAGGATCCCATGAAAAACCTAATCTTGGCGCAATATCAGTAGAAAAGTCAGTCAATACTTTTCCAGTCGTACCTACATTGGTAAAATCATCTTGACGTATACCAATATCAACAGTCAAATTATCACTAACTTCCCACTTATCTGTAATATACCAAGCAGTTAATTCTGAATAAAAACCACCACCACCAGTAAATATTCTGTCAGAAACATAATCGTGAGCAGCACCTGTATTATTTGTATAAATAGGACCTAAATCACCTTGAATAGTAGCCCCGGCAGCCAAGGTATCATAAGTCCAGCTATGTCCTGTGATTGGCTGACTCACACGAACTGAATCTCTGTCTTGTTTATCAATTCCAGCTGCAATTGTATGGTCATTCAAACTATACTCAACATCTAATCTGAATTGAGTATTTGAGTCATTGTTAGCGCCATAAGAACCACCAGGACCACAACTACTAATTGGGTTTGCGATATTTCTGTTATCAGTTACAGAAGGACAATTAAGATTTTCAGGAACATTTTCATATTCTGTATCAATTGATCCATATAAGGCTGTTACAACCAAATCATCAGTAAAATGTCCAGTGTAACTTATACTAGAAACTTCACCACCACGTTTGGTATCAAACCTGCCTGTATATCCTCTATTACTAGGATCAATTGTTTCTGTCTCTGCGTCATAATCAAAGTAAGTCAAAGTAGTATCATTTCTATTTGAGTAACCAAACCAACTCAATCTATGATCATCATTGATATCCCAGTCCAGTTTTACACCCCAGAACAAATTATCACCACCAGAAGAATCAGCAGTTCTCCACTCATCTTCTACAGTGAATCTATTTCCACCAGTTGCAATCTCTTGACTGTAATCTCTTGGATTTAAAATAGCGTAAACAAATAATTCATCCTTAACCAGTGGTCCGGATGCAGAGAAAGTAAACTCTGTTAAACTGCTTTCATCATTTCTGGTATCAACAAAAATATTGCCCGTACCTCCTTCTCCACGAGAAATTTTACCATCAGCGATTGCATTTGGACTTATTCTGGCTGTTGCACCAAATTCCCACTCATTAGAACCACTTTTGGTAACTGCATTCATGATACCTCCAGTAGAGCGTCCGAAAGCTGGAGAATATCCGCCTGTTTTCACCTGAAACTCTTTATAAAATTCAAATGGAACTGAACCACACCCCAAACCTTGTCTGGTATTTGTAACTTCTAATCCGTTGATAAAACAAGCATTCTCAGCCACCGAAGAACCGCCGAAAGAAGCTCCGCCAAACTGTCTATCACCTGGAACAGTACCAGGAGCAAGTAAAGAAACACCTGTCAATGAACGAGCAACAGGCAATTTCTCAAACTCAATATCGCCCATGACTAAACCAGAATCAGTTACTGTTAAATCAACAGGCGATACAGATGCACCAACGATTTGGAGAACTCTGTCACTTCCACCATCAAGTTCAAAATGTGCTTGTGCGTTTGTACCCAGCGATACTCTTACATTATCTCTTGCAACAATATCATTATTTCTTTTAATGACGATTTCATATTCGCCAACACTCATTTGTGAAAAACGAAATGAACCATCGCTATCAATATCAATAGTTCTGCTACTTCCAGTATTAACATTTACTGCTGTAACAGTATATCCATTACCACCAGAAGATATAGAACCGTTTATATCTTCAGCAGAAACTGAAGATATACCTAGAACAGAAGCAACAGCTAAAGCAACTAGCGAATTTTTTCTGCTAACTCTTTTATATGTTTTCAATTTATTTCTCCCTTAAAGTATTTGTTATTAAGGTTGTTTACTAGACCGTTTTCAATATCTCCACAATCTCCATTATAAAAGAGCAATTCTGAAGATATAGAAACACTATCGC
>JAOUOC010000153.1 GCA_029880585.1 Gammaproteobacteria bacterium | reverse complement strand
GATAGTAATTACTTGATAACATTTGTATGTACTTGAAATCAGGCTTCAAGAAATTCAAAAACCCCAGTATGAAAAAGGACTGGAATTTGTGCTGAAAACCTAACTCATCCTTAATAAAGTCTTTTAATATCATATAGTTAGACTATGAGAGCCTTCTGTTTTTTGCTCGTAAAAGCTTTTTCTGTGCAGATTAATCGTAAACGAATGGTTATGAATGGTTATTGATTGTAAGAAGCAGGCAAAAGACTAATTAAGACCGTTAATTAACTGGTATTATATTGTGGTGATTTTCTGGACTTGATCTGGTGTTTTTTAGATTATTTTTGAAGATAACTGATAAGTTAACTTTTCCTAATCACATTCAAAATCATCTTTGCCAATTGGGCGACACAGGTCAGGAAAACCATGTTTTTGCCAATAGTTGAATATATTTGTTTCTCTGATGAGTCTTTTAAAGGTATCTGATCGACGAAAATTCTGGTGCATTGGTGTCCACAGATGCCACGTAGGATAATTCTGAAAAAACATATTCGCATAACCTTCCAAGTCTCCTAATAATAATCTAACAGAGTCGGGTAAATTTACTTTAGATAATAATTCTTCTCTCTCGAAACTATGCGCTTTTGCGACCAACCAAAATTTTTTTATAGCTTGTTCTCTACTTTCTTCTGTTGAAGCTAACAGTTCTTTCATAACTCCAAGTAAAGGAAACAATGTAGGATCATTTTTTTCAAAGTCTCTGGCAATCTTAATCAGTAATAAAGTATGATCTCCTTCATTGAATGCTTGGTGTTCTGCGATTATCCAATCTCCACCACCAAAGAAACCAAGAATAATTGCTTGTTCAATATTTTTAATTCCTACTTTTGTCCGACCAGTACTTAACTCGGCTAATCCCGCTAAAAGAAATGGATAAGGGTCACTAGGATCTTTTTCAATTAATTCAGCACCCATCTTAATAACCTTATCTAAATATCCAAGTTTTAAATAAAAACTCATCAAGTGTCTATTGGGATAATTATCAGCCTTGTCATGCTCGTTAGCAGATGTTTCCCAATCATTCCGATTCGCTGCAATATTTGCAAGTGTTGTGCGGATATCTTTATTATTAGGCTCTAATGCTAGTACTACTTTCGCTGATTCCTCCGCTGCATCCTGATAAGAGGGTGTATCTAATGTGGGATCCCAACTTGGTAACCTTAGTTGCGTACTAGCAAGTGCTGCCCAGGCATCAGTAAAATCAGGATCCAGATTAACAGCTTTTTGTAATAGATCTAATTTTACTTTTAATGTCTCAGCCGATAGAAGAGTTGATGATTTTTGAGCCTGAAGATACAATTCATAAGCACTCATGTTAGCAGTCAGCGGCTCAGCACTGACATCGCTCTTTAGACCAATCCCTAATTCTTCACTTAAAGCGTCGACAATGGCATTGGCAATTTCTGCCTGAATAGCAAAGATGTTTTCCGTGGTTAATTCGCGCTCATAGGTATCTGACCAAAGATGGCGGTCTTTAGTGGCATCAATCAATTGTGCGGTGATAAGAACACGGTTGCCAGATTTTTTAACACTACCTTCCAGTATATGGGCAACATTCAAAATATCTGCAATATCAAAAACATTACGATCTTTACCCTTAAAAGCAAAAGATGATGTACGAGAAGAAACCGATAACTCATCAATCTTAGCCAACACATTAAGTAGAGACTCTGAAATACCATCACCAAAATATTCCTGATCACCTTCAGGCGAAAGGTCTGAAAAAGCCAGTACAGCAATAGAAGCATTATTGAGAGTGATAGGAGATTCATCTATTTCTGTAGGTTGCTGTGGGGGCTCGTTCGCTCGCTCGAAGATAAAACCGCCAATAATCAGAACCAAAGTACCAATGATTATGAAATCGATTTTGCGGGATGTAAGGTGGGTGATAGAGCTATCCTTATCGACATATTTGCTTTTTTTAACACCGTCTGGTGTCAGCTCGAAAGCCCATGCAAAAATAAGAGCAATAGGAAATCCAATCGCAAGCAGCACAATGACCAGACTGGGTGCCCAATCCGGTAAAGACAGCGGCACTGTAACATTGACTATCACCTGAATAGCAAGCCAACCAACTACCATATAGGCAATGGCAACCTTAAAGACATTACGGCGTTTCAGCTCCGAAAACAGACTCATTTAAACTCCCCACATTCAAAGTCATAATCACTGATCGCTTCACAATAATCTGGCCAGCCTCGCTCTCGCCAATAATCAACCAGACCCAATTGCAAAACAACTTGTTTATAGCGAATATCTTTACGAATTCTATCCATAAAAGGTAAGTTATTATAAGAATCTATAAAATGGTTGCCGGGATTATTAAAAGTAGTCGTTTCAATTTTATTTAAAACAAGCTCATCACCACCAATCAGGTGTAAAAGACCCAGATTAAAATCGTACAAGAGGTCAATATCAGGAAACCCTTCAAGACTTTTACCATCCCTTAAAGATTTAAGAATTTCAATAGATTGGGAGTGCCCAAGTCCAACATCCTGGCGCTCTTCTGACAATAAAAGAGCTTGGTGATATTTTCCAGTGTGAATATAGGAGCTTATTAAGGGATAATTTAAAAAGTTTATACTGGAGTCTTCTTTCAATAATTCTAATGATTTGTCAATCGCTTGCTGATATTGCCGATTAAGAACAAGAGTTTCTAAATGTCTTAAATAAGGAAAGGGTGAAGCGGGATCCAGATTTACTCCTTCAGTTGAAAGTGTTAAGGCTTTCTTTATATGGCCAACCCGTTCTAAAAACTCACCATAATCCTCAATAATCTCTACGGATTCAGGATCTAGTTGACGCGCCATTCGATAGGCATCTTCTGCCCCTACCCATTGACGTCGCCAGCGTAAGGCATTTGCCAACAGGTGATATGCTGATGCTAAATTAGGGTTTAAAGATACTGCTCGTCTTGCGGTTTTTTCACTCATATATTGCATGTAAACAGGGTTCAATTTTTCTCTTTTACTATATTCAACTGAATAATAAGGAATTAAATGATACGTCATGGATAAGGCCGCCCAACCCGGAGCAAAATTTGGCTCAGCGGTTGTTACCTCATTCAATAAATCAAAAGCCTCTAATATATTTTTACTTCCTCGTAAGCGAATTAGCTTTCGGGCATACAAATATTTATCGTAAGCCTCCATGTTTGTAATTCGGTCTTCTACAAGATTTTTATTTTCCTTGAGTCCCAAAGAATGGGTTAGTGTATTAGCAATTGCTTTTGCAATTTCATCCTGAATGGCAAAAACATCGGTAAGTTCGCGGTCATAAACCTCCGACCAAATATGACTACCATCTGTTGTATTGATAAGTTGCGCTGTAATGCGAATTTTGCTACCAGATTTTCGCACGCTGCCTTCAACAATATTGTTAACCCCCAGGACTTTACCAACTTCACGTAAGTCAGGGGTTTGCCCTTTATAGGCAAAGGCAGAGGTTCGTGCTGTTACTTTTAAACCTTCAACCCGAACAAGGGCATTTAATATTTCTTCGGTTATTCCGTCTGAGAAAAACTCTTGTTCAGGATCTGAGGACATATTGACAAAGGGCAGTACAGCGATGGAAATTTTATCCTCTGGCAATATAGATGGCTTGTTGGTCATGCGTTCATAAACCAGTCCGCCAATAATCAATACAAGTGCTCCAATAATTATGAAATCAATTTTACGGGATGTGAGATGGCTGATAGAACTACCCTGGTCTACATCTTTACTTTTTTTAATACCATCCGGTGTTAGCTCGAAAGCCCATGCAAAAATAAGAGCAATAGGAAATCCAATCGCAAGCAGCACAATGACCAGACTTGGTGCCCAGTCTGGTAAAGACAGTGGCACTGTAACATTGACAATCACCTGAATGGCAAGCCAACCAACTACCAGATAGGCTATGGCTACTTTAAAGACATTACGGCGTTTTAATTCTTGTATTATGTTCACATTCTTTTCCTAATCACATTCAAAATCATCTTCACCAATTGAACGGCATTGGGGCGGAAAGCCGTGCTCTCGCCAATAGTCATCAATGTTGAAATTACGAATATTAGTTTTAAAGTTGTCTGACTGACGATAACCTACGTGCTCAGAAAACCAAAGCGGTGGGTTGTTATAAATTGACTTATAAATAGGAACTTTGTCCCATGCTCCGATGGATAAATATATAAGACCAAGAACATCACTTCTTAATTCAGTTGTTGCTGCCCAAACTTCTATTTTGTCCAGAAAGGCATCATGATTGTCACTTGGATTTTGTATGGCATTAATCCAGTCACTTACGGGGAAAGTCTCAACATTTTTGAGATTTGATTGAATCATATAGCGGGCGGCAACTAATTGTCCTTGTCGAATAAGTCTTGGGCTATGTGATGTCAAGGTATATCTAACAGTATCATAGAGGGTAGCGGGTGCTAATGTGTGCTTTTTCTCCCGGAGAATCTCTGCATTGGTAATATTGCCCATATATTCTTCGATATTCGATTTGTGATCTAAGCAGTTTATATATAATGGGCTGATGGCAAGGCAGCGATCGACATGTGTGGTAGCTAATTCAAGAAAACCTAAATCAAGATAGACCAAAGCAAGCCAAAGATGTGTCGTGGGATTGTCAGGCTCTAGTTTCAGAGCCTTTTTGTATCCATTGATAATATCATTCCAGTTCAAGTTTTCTTCATATCTAAGCAAATAAGCGAGTACTGAATGGGCAAAAGTTAGTGAAGGATCTAGTTCAAGAGTTCTCTCGGCACTCTTTTTACTTCGGGCGAAATACTCTGAATAATTCTGGATAAACAGGTCATCACCTTCTGCCCAACTAGGAGCAACGGCATAAGAAGCTGCCAACCAAAGCCAGGCTTCCGCAAATAAGGGATCGCTTGTAGTGACGTTTTCTAACAGTTCTATTGATGTTGCTAAATCATTGTAACTGGCTCTATTCATGAAGGTTTCCTTACCTTTTAAATAGGTCTCATAGGTTGATAAATCAGCAGTTTTTAAATCAACATGTATAGATTCGGTATATGGCTTAATACCAATTTTATCTCCCATTTCAGTAACGATAGCATTTGCAATATCAGACTGAATCGCAAATATATTTTCAGTGGTCAAGGCGCGATCAAATGTGGCTGACCAAAGGTGTTTATCACTAGCGGCTTCGATTAATTGTGCTGTGACGCGAATGTTATTACCTGATTTTCGAACACTTCCCTCCAGAATATGTTCTACACCTAAAGTTTCAGCTACCGTTGGAATATGGATATCATTACCTCGAAACTGAAACGCTGACGAGCGACTGGTGACATGCAGGCCTTCTACCTGAGCTAGTACATTAAGGATTTCATCTGATATACCATCACTAAAATAAACCTGATTATTCTCCGGACTCATATCTGCAAAAGGCAAAACAGCGATGGATGCTTTATTGAGGTTGATAGGCGTATTAGCAGTTTCTATAGACTGTGGTGGGGATATATTCATGCGTTCATACACAAGCCCACCAATAATCAGCACCAGTGCACCAATGATAATGAAATCGATTTTGCGGGATGTGAGGTGAGTGATTGAGCTATCCTGATCGACATCTTTGCTTTTTTTAATACCGTCTGATGTCAGCTCAAAAGCCCATGCAAAAATAAGAGCAATAGGAAATCCAATCGCAAGCAGCACAATAACAAAGCTGGGTGCCCAATCAGGTAAAGCCAATGGTTCAGTTACATTGACGATCACCTGAATTGCGAGCCAGCCAACTACCAGATAGGCTATGGCGACTTTAAATACGTTACGGCGTTTGAGTTCTGAAAAGAATGAATTGGCCAAAGATATTCCCTTATGCTGGTTATTTTTTATCCATAAAAGCTAATGTACTGATTTTTAAAACATATATCAAATGTTTTGAAGTTTAAAATCTTTGTAGTTTGAATGAATATAACAATTAAAATAAGTTCTTCTTGAGAATAAAGCATTGTCAACATAGCAAGAGGATAAAAAATGAGTACTGACAAATTAATTTTTTAAATGCTGCTCAGTTAGACTAGTTTGAATTAGTAGATAAATTAGTTCTGTGCATTTCCTGTGCACCAAACTCGTCAACAATCGTTATCACTCATCATTAATTGTAATGACTATCTGAATTGATAGTAATCACTTGATAGCATTTGTAAGTGCTTGAAATCAGGTTTCAAGAAATTCAAAATCCCGCGCCCTTAAAAGCGTGTCGGTTCGAGTCCGACCTCTGGTACCATCTTCAAAGCCTTGAA
>JAOUOC010000152.1 GCA_029880585.1 Gammaproteobacteria bacterium | reverse complement strand
TTTGGAGCAAGGACAGATTGTTGAATCGGGTAGTCATACAGAGTTATTGCAGCATAAGGGTTTGTATTCCAGATTATGGCAGGTGCAGCAGAATAATGATGATGAATAACTTCTTCATCACAGCCACAATAATTTGGCAGGAAATTATTGGTTTAAAAGAATGGATTCCGGCTAAAACAATGCCGGAATGACGGTGTTTTCGAGGTTACTTTATTATTAGTGATTTGATATTGAACACGCAAACACCTTCATGTAGGATTTAAGTTTTATAAAACATTAAAGACATGGATATCAATATTAAAATGAGAATTAAATTAATACTCCTGATAATATCTGTAACTCTTTCACAAAACATTTTGGGGCAAAAAATGGAAAATCAATTTTATAACTGGGACGATTTTATCAATAACTTCGGAAAAGAAATGGTCTCTGCTGAAAATGTCTATTTAGGTATGGTTGAAAGTGGGCTTAAAGATTTTGCCATGTCCGAATTCGATTTTCATTTTGTATCTGATAAAAAAGAAAATCTGGAAGAGCTAAAGAAATTCCTTGAAAAAAGCTATCCATACAAGGTTGATAATATCAAAAAATACGAAGACTTATGGGATTTATCTGGCGTCACAAACAAAATACCTGTCACTCAGGAGCTTCTTTTATACTGGGCATTGGATATGGCTAAAAGAGGCTATGAGTTTGACGCAAAACTTGATGGTTATGGATCACCAATAGATCCAAAAAATCCAATACTGCCTGATTTAGCAAGGTCTAAAGAAGATTACTATTTTGACAAAGGTATCGATGCCTATAATGCCGGTGATTTAAGTGGGGCTATTATTAACTGGACACTGGTTATAGAGATTAATCCTGATGATCCAAACTCATATTACTCAAGAGCTATTGTGAAGAATGAATTATATACATGGAAAGCTGCACTTCGTGATTACGATAAGGCTATAGAATTGGCGCCAAAATTTATTAGTGCTTTAAATAATCGCGGTAGCCTTAAAGATGAAAATGGAGATTATGAAGGGGCCATCAATGACTACAATCGCGTAATAGAATTATCTGATAAAGATATAGAGAATAAGCAAATGGCTTATTTCAATAGAGGAAACTCCAGATTCAATATGAAAGATAAAGATGGCGCTTGCAAGGATTGGAATATGGCACTTGAATTGGGTGCTGCTTACGCATCAGAAAGGATAGATAAGTATTGTAAAATTAAAAATACATCCAACAATGTTTTTTAGACAATAATTTCCGCCTGAAATGCATATGTCTAAAAATTTAATCTTAGCCTCAGGATCAAAATATAAACAAGCACTGTTACAACGCTTGCATATCCCTTTTAATGCCATTGCAGCTGATATTGATGAATCTCCCCTATCCAATGAAACAGCTAAAGAACTGGCTAAAAGATTAAGTATTGCAAAAGCTCAAGTGATAGCCGAACAACATCCTGAGAGTTGGATTATTGGCTGTGATCAGGTGGCCAGTTGTAATATGCAATTTTTAAACAAGCCAGATAATAAAGACAATGCCATAAGGCAATTAGAACTTTGCTCCAATCAGGAAGTGGTTTTTACCACAGGTGTCAGTTTGTATCGACATCAGGATCAATCATTAAACTATGATTCAAACACAGTAACGGTTAAATTTAGGGAATTATCACTCCCTGAAATCGAATCTTATCTGGATAAAGATAAACCTTATGATTGCGCCGGTAGTTTTAAAGTAGAATCACTAGGAATTACTTTGTTTGAATGGGTAAAGAGCGATGATCCTACAAGTCTGGAAGGATTACCTTTAATAACGGTTTGCAGATTATTAAGAAAAGCAGGTATTGAGCAGTTAAACTAATCTCTTATCGTTAGTCTATCGTTGCAAGGAACGAAGTGACGTGGCAATCTCCTGATATCTCCCTTTTTGTAATACAATCGAAAACTGTTATACAATCAAAAAAATTTATTTATTTGCGCAGGATAAATTCAAAATGAAACATTTCATCTACACAATTCTATTCATTGCTTCCACATCAATTCAAACAGCACAAAGTGAAGAAAAGGAAGATAAGGGAAAACAGCTCTTTGATGCCTATTGCACCGCGTGTCATGGTGATTGGGTGGTGAAATACACCTCTGGCTATACCAAGCCGCAATGGAAGAACCTGATTTCAAATATGGTTGATTTCTCCAACGCCCCTGAAGATGAAGCGGCCATTATTGATTATCTTGTGGCAACCTATCCGATCAATGATAAGCGCCAATCGGTTGTTGTTCCCGGCAAACTTAAACTCAAGATAAAAAAATGGAAAGCGCCGACTTTAGGTCAAAGAACCCGTGATCCGGTTGAAGCGTCAGATGGAACAATCTGGTGGGTGGGTCAATCAGGAAATATTCTCGGTAAAATCAATCCTGAAACTGATGAAATGAAAGAATACACATTACCCAAAGGCGCAATGCCACATAGTGTAAGCATGGGACCAAAAGGCAATCCCTGGTATATGGGTAACAAAAATGGCAGTGTAGGCTATCTTGATCTTAAAACCGAACAAATTGTTGAATTTAAAATGCCTATACCTGAGGCTAAAGACCCGCATACAGGCATTTTCGACAAGCAAGGTATATTGTGGTTTACATTACAACAAAGCAATATGATCGGGCGTTTAAACCCGGAAACAGGCGAAATCAAACTGGTTGATATGTCCAGAGAGAAATCTCGTCCCTATGGCATCAAACTGGACGCTCATGGTGATTTGTATGTCGCCTGCAATGGTAGCAACTGTCTGGTTAAAGTTGACCACAAGACTATGAAATTAACCGAAATAGACCTCCCTACTCCAGGTACTACAGTAAGACGCCTGGCAATTGATAAAAATGGTATGGTCTGGTTTGTAAATTCTTCCAAAGGCAAAATTGGTCGATATAATCCTGATAATGGCAAAATTACCGAATGGCCAAATCCCAGTGGTGAAAAATCTCATCCCTATGCTATGGAAGTTACTGACGATGGCGCAGTCTGGTTTAATGAATCAAGCAGAAGACCTGAAACACTGGTTAGATTTGACCCAAAAACTGAAACCTTTCAAAGTTGGGTGATTTCTTCTGGTGGTGCGGATGCCGGTTTGATTCGACATATGAGAGCGAGTAAGAAAGGTATTTTGATTCATCAAACATCAACTAATCATATAATGGAAGTGAGTTGGGAGTGAGTTTATTACTCCGACATCCTTCTCGTTCCCATGCTCCTGCGTGGGAATGCATACCGGACTTGATAAAATAGATACTCTCTAAAATGACAAACTTCGACAGGGTCAGGGAGTTTATGGATTCAGGTCGCCACCAGAATGATACAGTGGATTCCTGTTTTCACAGGAATGACAGGGAATAGATTTTATTCTGCTCTACTAAACCACTCCTGCAAATGACAAACTCTTTCCAATATTGTCACTGGCTGATGTTCTTCAAGCTCCTGATAGGAATTAGCGCCACTGGTTACCCCAATTGAATCAACACCGGCATTCGACGCCATTTTAAGATCATGAATACTATCTCCGATCAAGAGGGTTTCTTCTGCTGGCTTTCCGGTACGTTCGAGCAACAACTCAACCATCTGAGGATGGGGCTTGGAATGGGCTTCATCAGCGCAAATAGAATGCTTAAAATAGTTTTCCATGCCGACAGTGCCTAAAACACGCTGTAGACCGTGCCTGGCTTTTCCTGTGGCAACTGCAACTTCGACACCAATAGATTTAAGCCAATCAAGCAAATTAAGGCTGCCTTCAAATAATGGGCTTGGCGTAGGATCATCTTCAACATATTGTTTACGATAAATACCAAAGAGTTGCTGCCTTAAATCTTCACAGGCATCTGGAAAAATAGCATCCATAGCCTCATCCATACTCAAACCGATGATATTACGAATTGCTTTTTCTGATGGGATAGGTAAACCGGCAATTCCTGCACTGGTTTGCATGGCTGAGACAATACGCCCCGTTGAATCCATTAAAGTGCCATCCCAATCAAAAATAACGAAGGAATACTTGTTTTTGATAATACTCATTTTACAAAACTCATTTAACTGCTACTACTCTGTAAATAATCAATAACCTGCTGCATTTTATCAGGTATGGGCGCTTCAAAACTCATAACCTTGTCTGATTCTGGCGCAGTAAAACATAACTTTGTGGAATGTAGCAGAAAAGTTTTTATTTTCAACTTATCCATTATTTGAATGTCCGCTAACAAGTCACTATATTTGTCATCGCCTAATAAAGGGAAACCATGATGTTGTGCATGGACTCTTATTTGATGAGTTCTACCGGTGATAGGCTTCGCTCTGACCAGACTATATTTTGAATATTGTTCAACACACTCAAAAATGGTTTTAGCTTTTTTACCAGTTTCATCTACCTTTACAAATCTCTCACCGGATTTAAGCCTGTTTTTCAACAAACTTGCATTAACCGCTTGCTTGCCCTTTGGCCAAAGCCCTGAAACAATTGCCAGATATTCCTTATTCATAGTTTTATCCACCAACTGTTGTTGAAAATGCTTCAAATAACTTCTTCTTTTAGCAATCAACAAACAACCTGATGTATCTCTATCAAGGCGATGGGCTAATTCCAAAAACTTATCTTTGGGTCTTATTGAACGTAACGCTTCGATAACGCCAAACGACAAGCCACTACCGCCATGAACTGCCATACCTGAGGGTTTGTTTAAAACAATAAACTGGGTATTCTCAAAAATGATATGTGACTCTAGAGATTTAACTCGGTCAAACTGGGAAAAATCTATTGTAGCTATATCATCAGAGGTACGAATGGGTGGGATTCTTACTTCATCATTATTTTTTAGTTTATATTCAGCTTTAACCCGCTTTTTATTAACCCTGACTTCACCTTTGCGGATAATTCGATATATTCGGCTTTTTGGAACCCCTTTTAATCGGCTCACAAGAAAATTATCAACCCTTTGATTGATATTATTTTCGTCTATGGTAATTAACTGAACCTGATTAAATGTGGACACGGCTATAAGGCGATAAATTTATTGAAAATTTGTCGATATTATAACAGATAGAAGCAACGAAATAACCTATATCCATTGTTTCAGATCAAATTTTAGATGCTAATATTGCCCCTTGTCTTATTGCTCTCTTGGCATCAAGTTCTTTAGCAACATCAGCACCTCCAATAAGGTGAACTGATGGATGAATTTCTTTCAATTCTTTATACAATACAGTTTCCGAGTTCTGACCGGCACAGATCACAATATTATCCACTTCCAGACATTGATTTTGACCACTGATTTGAATATGCAGTCCTTTACCATCAATTTTAACGTAAGTAACACCTGATAAATTCTTCACTTTTTTGTTTTTTAAACTCATACGATGGATCCAGCCAGTAGTTTTACCCAAACCACCTCCGAGTTTAGATGACTTTCGCTGCAACAAATAAACTTCTCTTGGGGAAGCTTCAATTTCCGGTTTTTCCAGCAAACCACCACGATTTGTATAATCTAAATCTACTTGCCATTCCTTAGCCCAATCCTTTGGTCTGACGGTCAATGATTCGCCAGAATGTGTCAGGTATTCCGCCACATCAAAGCCAATACCACCTGCTCCAATAATAGCGACTTTATTGCCGACAGGCTTTTTGTCACGTAATACGTCAAGATAACTAAGAACCTTGGGATGATCGACACCAACAATATCAGGTTTTCTCGGGGATATACCGGAAGCGATAACGACTTCATCATATTTGCCCTTCTCCAGTGTTTTACTGTCAGCTCTGGTTTTTAACTTTAATTTGATTTTCAGTTTCTTGATTCTTTCACTGAAATAACGAATGGTCTCATTGAACTCCTCTTTACCCGGAATTTCTTTTGCTATGTTTAGCTGACCACCAATTTTGTCACTGCCTTCAAATAAAGTAACATTGTGCCCTCTTTCTGCAGCATAAACTGAAAAAGCCATTCCTGCTGGACCTGCGCCAACAACGGCAATGTTTTTAGGATCTTTGGTAGCAACAAAGTTTAATTCGGTTTCATAGCAGGCTCGTGGATTAACAAGGCAGGTAACTCTTTGATTACCAAAAGCATGGTCAAGACAAGCCTGATTACAGGCAATACAGGTGTTAATTTGTTCTGCATGACCAGCCTTTGCCTTATTCATAAATTCTGCATCGGCCAAAAATGGTCTTGCCATCGATACCATATCACTTTGACCACTTTCAATTACCTGATTAGCCACTTCTGGTGTATTGACACGATTGGTAGAAATCAGTG
>JAOUOC010000151.1 GCA_029880585.1 Gammaproteobacteria bacterium | reverse complement strand
TAGATACTTTCAGTTTCTAGTTTCTAGTTTCTAGTTTCTAGTTTCTAGTTTCTAGTTTCTAGTTTAGAACTTAGAGCTTGGGACAGGTCTGATTCCGCCCATTTTCTTTCGCCTGATAAACCGCTTCATCCGCCTGATGTATCAGATAGTTTTGTACGGCTTCATCAGATTCAAAATCCTGTTTATCGGGTTGCCAACAACTTAAACCAATAGAAAGCGTGATAGAAAACGGGTTATCTTCGGTATCATACATAATGGTTTCAGCAATATGACTTCTGATCCTTTCAGCTGTTTCATAGGCTTCTCTGGTATTAGTATTGGGAAGTAGGATGGTAAATTCTTCACCGCCAAAACGCGACAGGATATCCGTTTGCCTGAGTAAGGGTTGAATGTTTTTAACCAGTGCTTTTAAGGTGAGATCACCAGTTTGATGTCCCATTGTGTCGTTAATTTTTTTAAAATGATCCACATCGATAAACAAACAGGATAATGGCTGCATTGTGCGTTTTGCCCTGGCAATTTCGCTTTCGATGATCTGAAAGAAATAACGTCTGTTTTTAGCTCGGGTTAATATATCCACCAGACTTAAATGTTTAAATCTCTCCTGGTTAATCGAGTTTTCAATACAGACAGTGATAATAGAACCCAAATGCTGCAAAAAGTTACTCGCCAGATCAGGATGAAATCTTTCCTTGTCACGGCTTCCTATATGTAAACTTCCGATAAGCCTGACGCCTCGTGACAAAGGCAGTAAAACAGCACTTTTACTTTGGCCGGCATGCCCACTAAAGGCTTTGTTGATGAGTTCCTTATCCTGGGTCAAAGTTAAGCGTATTGAAGAATCGTAGTGATTTTTTATTTCTGTTACCGTGTTGGCATAGTAATAGTTTGGATAATCCAGCGCACCGTAGATTTCCTGCAGTAGTTGTCGGATGTCGCCGTTGATATCCAGAATGTAAAGTTCAACCTGAGATAGCCTGAGTCTTCTCTTTAATTCATTTAAAATGCGACCAACCAAAACTTCAAAGGATTCAGATTCCAGCAAAAACATTTCCAGTTGATGGAATCTGTCCTGAGTTTGCTGATTATGCTTGGCACTATCCAACAGCTCATTAAGCAGATGATGCATTCTCACATTGTCTTGATAAAGCAAATGATTGGGAGAGCTTGCTGTCAGCTTTGGATTTTTATCAATTTGAATCGGATATTTCTTCATTTGCACAATCTGAGGGTTATCCTTAACTTTATTGAACCTTGATTACAAATACATTCTGGCACATCTTTAGTGAATTTTCAGGACATATGTAGCAAAAATAAAAAGAGTTTTATGTCATAAAAAACAAAGGTTAACAGTCAATAATCTCATAAACAAATCTATTTTCTGTGTCTATACTTGATGTAATGGAGTTAAATCAGTTTGTGGCATTGTCCTCATTAGGTGTAATGTCGATTGTTGTAAAGTAAGGCGGTAAGGGATGTTTAGTAGTAAAAGGCAGTTAAAGCTAATTGTAGTAATGGGATTTATTTTTTTCTTGGTGTTATCAGTTATTTTTGTCTATCTGTATAAAACTAACATCGATACACAAATCACAAGAATGTCAAGAATGGTTGAAACGGAAGCGCGGTTGATTGAAGCGGTAGCCCAATATGACTTTAAAGCAGGAACAAAAAGCTCAGGCTCAGGAAACTCTGCGCATAATACGATTAGTCAGGTAATAGATGCGTTTGCAACAAACTATTTGGTTAAGCAAGATAACAAAATGGAAGAAAGTTCTTTTGGAATCTTAGGCAAAGAAAAGAGCTATTTGTTTATACAGGAAAACGATAAGATCCAGATTTCAGCAAAAAACTATCAACATGATAGTTATGAGAGCGATGCAGATAGTGTATCTGTTTTGTCTATTGATAATAAGACACATCTACTATATCTTTTGGATGGCACAAGAGAAGAAAACCGGATATTTATAAATGCTTATAAAAGTAAAAGCGGCACCTATCAGGGAGCAGACAGATACGGTAATGACGTAATAGCTGTTTATTCTTATGTTCCAACCATACAACACAGCTTGATGATTGTTGCAAATAAAGATGATCTCAAGACTCCTTTTTTTCTATCATTTTTTTATTCACTGTTAGGCGTACTCGTCCTGATCTCAATAGCATCTTATAGCTATTTGAAATTTATAGACAAAATGTTTGTAAAGTCTGAGAACAGAAAAGAAAAAATGAAACTGCTACTCAATTCGACCAGTGAGGGAATTGTTGGGTTTGACGTTGAAGGTAATTGCACTTTTTCAAATCAAACCGCAGTAGAGCTTCTTGGTTATTCATCAGAAAAAGAGATAGAGAGCATGAATATTGGTGATTTCATTTATGATGACAACCAGTATTTATCGGCGAACAGGATAGTGTTATCTGAATATTTTGACAATTCAAACTCATCATATATCAATATGGTCAAAAAAGATAAAAGCTTTTTGAAGGCCGAGATTCGAGCGCATTCGATGATTGTAGATGGACAAAACGTTGGTGATGTTATGAGCTTTACTGATGGGAAGGTCAAACTTGCTGAGCAAGCCAGACTTAAAGACAGTAAGTTTCGTTACTATCAATTATTTAATGAAGTTAAGTTTGGAATTGCACATGTAGATTTTAATGGAAAGATTATAGAGGCGAACCATTTTTTTAGCATTATATCCGGATATAAAAAAGAAGAGCTAGAGAAAAGTGTTGTATATGATTTATTTGCAGATATTAACGAAGAAGATTTTCAAAATCTTGTTACGCATTGTATTGCACAATTAAAGAATGACGAAGTCTCTCAAATAAAATTAAATCATAAAACAAAAGACGAGGTATGGATCAATATGGGGATGACATTGTTAACTGATAGCAAGGGCACTCCACTAAATTTGATATGTGCAATTTATGATATCAGCGACAGAGTTCGCAGTGAAAGAAAATTGATAAAAGCGCAAGAAGCCCATTCGCAAGCTGAAATGATTACACATTTTGGTAACTGGGATTGGGACATAGTTACTGGTGAGCTTACCTGGACTGATGAGATATACAGGATATTTGGTGTAGAGCCACAAGAATTTCCTGCTACATACGAGGCATTTTTGAAGACAATTCATCCCGAGGATAGGGAAAGTGTAATTGAAGCAGTCAACAGTAGTGTAGAGGATGCAAATGTCCCCTACAACATTACCCATAGAGTAGTTCGACCCAGTAATGAAGAGAGGATTGTTCAGGAAAGAGGGATTGTATACCGTGACCAGGAAGGTAATCCTATTCGAATGATAGGTACAGTTCATGATATCACAATACAAAGAATTGCTGAAGAACAGCTCCACGTATATAAAAACAAATTGGAAAGACTGGTTGAGGAAAGAACTGATGCATTGATCTTGGCACAAGAGGAATTGATAAAGCAGGAAAAGATGGCAACATTAGGTCAATTAACAGCAACGGTGAGCCATGAGTTAAGAAATCCATTAGCGGCAATCAAGCCATCTTTATATATAGTTGAAAAATTGATAAAAGAGCCAAATCAAAAAATATCTTCAGCATTGGAAAGGATATCCAGAAGTGTTGAGCGTTGTGACAATCTTGTCGATGAATTGTTGGATTTCACCCGAAGCAAAGAGTTGAATATAGATACGGTCAATATAAATACATGGTTACCTGAAGTGATTCATGAGCTGAATTTACCAGACTCGGTTAAGGTTGTGTACGAGTTAAAATCCAGAAAAAGAAATATCGATTTGGATAAATCAATATTTTCCAGAGTAATAATTAACCTTGTTGATAATGCATGTCAGGCAATGACGGAAGTGGCAGATGCGGAACATATATTAAAGATAAAAACCGAAAGTAAAAAAGGAGGTGTCAGTGTTACCATAAGTGATAATGGTCCAGGTATGAAGGATGAAGTTCTTGAGAGGGTGTTCGAACCTTTATATAGCACAAAAGGGTTTGGAATTGGTTTGGGTATGGCTATTGTTAAACAAATTGTTGAACAACATCATGGGGAAATAAATATTCAGTCTATACTTAACAAAGGAACCGATGTTGAAATATTTATTCCTGATAAACATGTTACAGAAAAGGTGGCTTAAATGAACTTGATGCAAAAAAGCGAAATCAATAGCAATGATGATGAATCAAGCGTACAAGAGCAAGCCAGAATTTTAATTGTCGATGATGATGTTGATATTCTGGATTCATTACAAGGAATTCTGGAAATTGAATTTTCTGATTGTACTATTGAGACTGTTAACTCATTTGATAAAGCACTTGATTTGGCAAAGGATTTTGAACCTGACATTGCTTTGCTGGATATAAAAATTGGAAAAGACAATGGATTAGAATTGATTTCTAAGCTAAAGGTCATTAGAAGTGATGTGATTTGCATAATGATGACTGCTTTTCGAGAAACTGAATATGCTGTGACGGCAGTGAAAAATGGTGCAAACGATTATTTATTTAAACCTGTTCAACCTGATGAGCTTTTTAATATTGTTAAAAGAAATCTTGAAAAGCTGGAAGAGCAAAGAAAAGTTATAGCTTCTGAGCAAAGAGTAAAAACAGCATTTAATCATATTGATGATCTACTTTTTGTTGTAAATACCGATGGAGAAGTTATTGAGGCCAATGATACGGCCACCAAAAATATTTCCGAGGACAAGGTGCTTAAGAAGAGGGTTTGGGAATTGCCATGGTGGGATGATACCACTGAAAACAAAGCCAAGGTAAAGGAAAGTTTTGAGCAAAGTCTTTCAGGACAAATCATTAATTTTGAAATTGGTAGTATTAGTCTAAGTGATAGTTTGAGTTATTACAGTTTAAGTTTTAAACCTGTTTATGATATTAAAGATCAAGTCGTTATGCTGGTACTGGAAGGTTCAGATGTTACCAGAGAGAAAGTTGAGCAGCAAAATATTGAATATTTGGCTTTCTATGATTCATTGACAGGCTTAGCGAACCGAAGAATGTTTATGATGACTTTTGAACAAAATCTGGCCACCAGTTTAAGACACAAAATTAATAGCGCTTTATTATTTTTGGATCTGGATTATTTTAAACAGATTAACGACGAATTGGGTCATGGCGCAGGTGATAGTCTGTTAAAGCAAGTAGCAGAAAGGTTAGCGAGTTATACCAGGCAGGAGGATATTGTTGCTAGATTGGGTGGAGATGAGTTTGTTGTTTTACTGCCACTTTTAAGTCGAAATGCCTCTACTGCAATATCCAAAGCAAAATATGTTGCAGAGAAAATATGTAAAGGATTGAATGAGCCTTATGATCTAAATGGTCATTTAAATCGAGTTGGAGTCAGTGTTGGTGTTGTGATTTTTCCTGAAATGGGTACGGCTATCAAGCCTTTAATGGAGGCGGCTGACGCAGCTACTTACAAGTCAAAAGAGAGTGGCCGTAACCGGGTTACTATATACAATGGTGATGATGGTGAGCTTGATCACAAAACAAATATCGTAGGCATGGATATCAATGAAGCAATCGAGAAGAAAAGGTTCAAATTGTTTTATCAGCCTATATATGGGCGCGATGAAAAAATTTATGCGGTAGAAGCTTTGCTGAGATGGGAGCATCCGGAATTAGGTTTAATAACGGCTTCTGATTTTTTTAATACCGTTGAATCACATGAAAATGTTGCCGATCTTTGTTACTGGACAATCAAACAGGCTTGTAGAGATTACAAGAAGTATGGAAAACCTGAGCTACAACTTGCGATTAATGTGAATAGTAATCAATTTCATAATAATGATTTTGTGAAAAAAATACTGGAGATTCTGGAAGCAGAGAAGGTTGCACCGGAGAATATCATTCTCGAGATAGATCAAAGGGTGTTGAGCAGTAATCCGATTGAAGCAAAGCACAGGGTAAATCATTTGATCGGAAAAGGAATTAGCTTTGCGTTAGATGGATTTGGTGAGCAAAATGATTCTATCTCACATCTTTTGCACTTGCCAATTAGCTATATTAAATTGGGATGGCAAATTATTCAGACTTCACAGGGATCGCAAAACAATAAATTTCTTGATGCACTGATAGCCATGAGTCAAGTTTTGAAATTTAACATAGTTGCCAAGCATGTTGAGAGTGAAGAAATGTACCAAAATCTTGTAAAAAAGGAGTTGTACGGATATCAGGGTTATTATCTGAAATCTGCGGTAATGTTAGATGAAATTGACTGATGTCATATCAAGGTAGAATTTTGTGACTTTGTTGTTAAAATTTTATTAATGGTAGTTTGTATTGCATCTATAATTATTAGAGTTTAGAGTTTAGAGTTTAGAGTTTAGAGTTTAGAGTTTAGAGTTTAGAGTTTAGAGTTTAGAGTTTAGAGTTTAGAGTTTAGAGTTTAGAGT
>JAOUOC010000150.1 GCA_029880585.1 Gammaproteobacteria bacterium | reverse complement strand
TGGTATTTGGCATAATGCTGCCAAGGTAAATGCATCAGGTTATGTTGTTGAAATGGCCATACCATTCAGCACCTTACGTTTTCCCGCAAGTGAAGGTGGTCAACCGAGAAAGTGGAAATTTGAATTGTTACGATTTTTACCCAGAAGTGTAAAGCATCGTATTGCAAATACGCCGGTTGATAGAAACAATCCCTGTAAATTTTGTCAATTTGATTCTTTAGTAGGTTTTACTGATCTGCAAGCTTCAACCAACCTGCAAATAACACCTACTTTAGTATTAGATAAGATAGACACACGTCCTGATCCAGTTATTGATAATTGGCAATCTCATGACACCGCGTCATCAGCAGGATTGGATATCAGATGGGGTATAACTCAGGATTCAGTTTTGAATGCCACCATAAACCCTGATTTTTCTCAGGTTGAAGCTGATGATGTCGAACTGGATATTAACAATCCTTATTCAATCAGATATCAGGAAAAAAGACCATTTTTCACCGAAGGTGAAGAATATTTTAGTACTCATAACCCTTTGGTTCATACCAGAGATATGATTGAACCTGATTATGGTTTAAAACTGACAGGCCAGAATAATGGTCACAGTTACGGTGTGTTTTTTGTAAAAGATAAACATACCAGTTTTTTGATTCCCGGCAACCTAGGCTCTAAGCTGGTTGTTCAGGAGAATGTTGAAAGTGAAAATCAGGTGGTACGATATTCAAGAGATTTGGGTAATAAAAATAATATCGGTTTTTTGGTTACTGACCGTCAAGGTGAAGATTATTCAAATCAGGTTAAATCCGTTGATACAGTGTATTGGTTAGGCCAAAATAATTCATTAACATTTCAATATATGGTTTCTGATAGTGTCTATTCTGATGTTGTATTGGCCGAATATATTGAGCCAAATCGAAATCCTGCAACATATGATTATGTAAAAGAAAAATATCTTTCTGACGATGCCTACATTTTACGGTTTATGCATGATTCCAGAAATTGGGTGGGTTACTTTTTCAATGGCAGAACAGGAAAAGACTTTAGAGCTGATTTAGGGTTCAAGGATAAAGCTGATTACGATAAAAAAGTTATCGGTTTTGGAAGACGTTTTTATTCAGAAAGTAAAGATAGCTGGTTGTCCGATTTTTATTTAGGTGCTGATTGGGATCTGGCTGTGGATATTGATGGAAGAGAGCTGGAAAGAGAATCTGAAATCAAATTTAGAGCCAAGGGATTGTATCAGTCAACATACGATGCTGAGCTGAAAAGCAGGGAGACCTATTATGATGGTGATGTGTCCGATGGTATTGACGGTGAATATTTTAATGAAAATAGTTTTACCCTGAGGGTTGGCTTTGAACCGGTTCAGGGAATCAATGTGAACTTTAGAGCCGAGATTAAGGATGCCATTGATTATGCAAATTTCAGACAGGGTGAATCAGTAAATAATAGTATTCAATTTAAATGGCAGATTGGTCAAGGGTTAAATACTCAAATTGATTTTAAGGATGTGGATTTTGATGTGGCACAAGGACATTTGTTTGATGCACAAGCAACCAATGTTAAATTGACCTACCATTTTAATGTCAAAAGTTTTATGCGTTTAACCATGCAGAATCTCTCTATCCATAAAAATCAATCTCTCTACATTGACCCGGTTGACAGCAAATATGAATCCAAAGGTAATCAGTTTTTGTATTCCTATCGTGTCAATCCTCAAACTTTGATTTATGCGGGTTATTCAGATGTTGGTTATCAGGATGACCAATTGACGCAGTTTGCCAGAACTGGAAAACGCTTGTTTATGAAGTTTTCCTATGCCTGGAATGCCTAATTTAACGGGTAGGCATATATTATTGTTGCCGAGCTACCAGAAAGTCATCCAGTGCCTTGGCAACATCTACTGGTCTATTTTCAATGATGTGGTCTATCAAACTGAAAAGTGGAAATAGCGTTGTATCAAACAATTGATGCTGTTTAACCATTTGCAAAGTGTTAACGCCTTCACCCTTTATATTCTCGGTTTCTCCTGCAGCAAGCATTTCACCTAATTTATGATGATGAGAATCCAGGCTGGTTGCGGTTGTGATTAAGTCGCCAAGTCCAGCCAAATGGTAAGGGCTTCCGGTATTACCACCCATCAATTGTACTATTTGATCCAGTTCAGCCAGTGCGGTAACAGCTAAAAAGCCTCTCATGTTTACCCCCAGTTGCAAGGCATCATTCATACCAAACACCATGGCATAAACATTTTTGAGAATAACTGACCAACCAATGCCAACAACATCATTTGAATGTTGCAAGTAAAGTTTTGAATCTTTAAATAAATCTGCTATAGATTGAAAGGTGATTTTATGACAGCCAACCTGTGCAAATGCCGGACGATTCAGTCGAATTTCTTCTGAAATCATAGGGCCATATATCATGGCATATTGATGCTTCTCCAGCTTGCTGGCAAAAATTTGTTGGGCGGTTCGTCCTTGTTTATCCAGACCTTTGGCAATACTGATACAAATAGTATCGGGCTTTAAGAGAGATAGTATGGATTGCAAGACCTCTTCATGGGGTTGAACAGGCAAACAAAAAATAACAAAATCAGCTTGAGGAACGGCATCTTCAAGAATGACAGGTTCAAGATCTGTTGGGGGGAACTTATCCCAGAAAAACAGATTATGACTTTTGGATAAAAGATGCTCCATGGCTCTTCCCATTTCGCCATAGCCAATCACCAACACATTGCTTTTTGTACTCATTTTGAACCGTCCTCTTCAAGTTTGTTCGATTATATATCAATTTTAAAATTATGAGAGTTATAAAATATTATTTTACCCTTAATTCACTTATAATCTTTGAGAGCATGTCCTCAATAACAAACTATTTTCAAGACATTAAATTTTCGGGTAATGATCAAGGCAATGAGCAAAAAACAAATCATTTATGTGCCAGGTAAAGATCCAAAACCACCTGCTGATCAGCATATTCAGCTTTTATGGAAAGCTTTATTGGAAGGTGTAAGAAGAAGCTCTCCAGAAGCTTCAGACGATTTGGGGCAATATTTTGCTTATTTTAAACTGATATCCTGGAATTATCTTTACTATCAAACCACCTATGATCCGGAAGAGGATGTGCCCTGGATTGACGCCATGATTGAAAAATCGGCGCCGACAGTTGAAGATATTCGGGAAGCGAGAGCATGGGATGTTAAATTGCTTCGTTTTTTGTATTCCATTATTGATTATTTTCCCTTTCTGTTGAAATTTCTATCAAAAGACTTGCAAGCAGCGGCTGAAGATACACAGGAATATTTTAAAAATAAAAATAATGTGGGTTGTGATATCCGGGAAATTTTAAAACGACAGCTCAGACCTTTGCTTGAAAAAGAACAAGAGATTTTGTTAATAGGGCACAGTCTGGGTTCGGTAATTGCCTACGATGCTTTATGGGAGTTATCTCATTATGAAAAGCTGCCTGGCAAGGTTGATACCTTCCTGACTTTAGGGAGTCCTTTGGGTCTAAACTACATTCAACATCGTCTGGTTGGTCATCAACATAAAGGAAAAAATAAATATCCTTCGAATATCAAAAAATGGATTAATGTTTCTTCAATTGGCGATATTACAGCACTGGATAGAACTTTTGCCGATGATTATGCAGAAATGACAGAATTGAAACTGGTTGAATCAATCACAGATCATAAAGATGACATCTACAATTATTATCGTGGTAATGAAGGTTTAAATTGCCATCGTTCTTACGGTTATTTTATTAATGATGTGGTTGGCAGTATCATTGCCAACTGGTGGAAAGGTGAAGAACCTTCATCAGAAAATGAACAAGCAGGAGAAAATCAAAAATGAAAAAGTGGTTATTATTGATTTTATTTCCAATATTAATTGCCTGTAGTGAACCCAAACAAGACAGACTTCCATCTGAAGCAGTCATTCTTGCCTTTGGAGACAGTCTGACCCATGGCGTTGGGGCTTCGGATTCTCAGGATTATCCAAGCGTGCTAGCTGAACTTACAGGCATGCAAGTAATTAATGCCGGAATTTCCGGTGAAACTACAACAAGCGGCGTTTTGCGCTTTCAATCGGTTTTGGATCAACATTCCCCTCAATTAGTGATCCTGATGGAAGGTGGAAATGACATAATAAGAAAGCATGACTTGAAAAAAACACAGACCAATTTAGCGAAAATGATTCAAACGGCTCTATCCAGACAAATAAAAGTCGTATTGGTTGGTGTACCTGAAAAAAAGTTATTTGCCAACACAGCCGATTTTTATCAAGAATTAGCCAATCAACATGATGTGATTTATGAAGGCGATCTATTACCGGATTTACTTTATGATAATCAGTATAAATCTGATCCCATTCATCTGAATGCCAAAGGTTACAGAAAATTTGCCGAGGGTTTACATCAGCTGTTGATGGACAAAGGTGTTCTTTAGCAACATAACATTTAACCCATAATGAAATATAACGAGTAGTCTATGTCTCTTGAAACCATTTTAAATAATCGTCGTTCGATTCGTGCTTTTACCGATCAACTCATTGCAAAGGAACAGTTGGAATCCATTTTTTCATTGGCTCAACGGTCAGCTTCAAACTGTAATGTGCAGCCGTGGCAATCTTATGTAGTCAGTGGAAAAACCAAAGATCAATTACAAAAAGCTTTTTTCGATTTAATCATGTCTGGCGCTCAACCTAATCCGGATTTTGATTGGCAGCCTAAATATCAGGGCGATCATCGCGAAAGACAGTTTGGCTCAGCTAATGCGCTTTATGGTGCGATGGGTATTGCACGAGAAGACAAAAAAGCCAGACAAGCCTCCATGCTAAGAAACTGGACATTTTTTGATGCACCTTATGCGGTATTTTTCTGCATGGAAAAATATCTCAGCATTATGGGTTCAGTGGACATGGGCATATACGCGCAAACGCTCAGTTTGATTATGTCTGAACAGGGCATTGATAGTTGTATGCAGGGCGCGCTTGGGCAATTTCCTGATCCTGTAAGGGAGATTTTAAATATTCCAGATGAACTGGGTATTTTGTTTGGTATGTCCTTTGGTTACAAGGATGAAGCGGCGGATGTTAATAAAACAACGACTGATAGAGTTTCGATTGAGCAATCAGTTATATTTTTTGATTAGTCGCAATTTATTTTAAAACAAAACGACGGATATTGGTTTTTCTATCGTTATATCAAATGTAACCCATTTATTTGATTGACCCAATCAGGAGAAACTCATGAAATACTCAAAAATCTCAGTGGCCTTGATCCTAACGACATTGACCTATTCCGGTGCCGCTTTCAGCAAAGATGACAAACTACATCCGTTCTTAAAATTGTTTGATAAAAATGGTGACAAAGAAGTTACTCGTGAAGAATTTACAGAAACAATGAACAAGCGTTTTTTTGCGATTGATAAGGATCAAAGTGGTGACGTGACAATCGAAGAATTTAAAACTCAAAATAAGGAAAGAGTTAAAATTATTCGTGAAAAGAGACAGTTACAAATTGATATTGATAAGGATAAAGCTATTAGCAAAAAGGAGTTTATTGACCATGCCACTAAAAGAGCTGAAAAACAGTTTGAACGGTTAGATAAAAACAATGATGGACAACTGACGGCTGATGAATCAATTGACAAAGAAATTAATCATAAGGAAATGAAGTTTGTAATGTTGAAAAAAGCTGATGAAGACAAAGACGGTAAAATCAGTTCTGATGAGCACGAAGAATTGGCCAAGAGATGGTTTGATAAAATGGATGCCAATGGCGATGGTGTCGTTCGTGAAGATGAGCTAAAAGATACTGACAGAATTCAAATTAAAATAACAAAATAATTATAGATTTATTCAGCATTATTATGGATGTGGATAAATTGAATGATTTCAAACTGGCAAAACAAATTGCCGGTGGAGACAAAAATGCCTTTGACAGTTTTATGCAAAGGCATTTGTCTGTGGTTTATCAGTTTGTCAGAAAATATCGGATGCAGGATGCTGATGATATTTGTCAGGAAGTGTTTTTTAAATTTTGGCAGTATGCACCAAAGCTGACCTTTACGGATGTTTCGCCCAAATCCTGGTTATTCAAAGTCGCCTACAATTTGTGTCTGGATAAACTGAAAAGCAAACAAAATAAGCTAACAGATTCGCTGGAAGGTGATACTCAAGCACAAGAATACGTTGATTTTGGCCATGAAGCGCGGCTGATTAATGAGCAACTTAATCAAAACAAAATAGCCTTGTTGGATCAGTTGCCAGAAAGACAAAGAACAGCCATCACTTTGACAGTTTATCATGGGTTAAGTAATAAAGAGGTGGCAGAAATTTTGGAAGTTAGTGTTGATGCGCTTGAGTCATTATTGGCCAGAGGGCGGAAAAAA
>JAOUOC010000149.1 GCA_029880585.1 Gammaproteobacteria bacterium | reverse complement strand
AGGTGGCTTGATGTTTATTCGTCCTTAGTCTTAAAACATCAATGGGCGGGATTAATCGGCACCTCAGACATAATGCCAATCAGGTTATTATCCGGATCACGAATAAAGGCCATCCACAGTTCGTGATCTGGCATGGTGGCAGCAAGTTGAGCTTCACGTACCAGCGAAACGTTAGCAGTTTTTAAATCATCACAAAAAGATTTGATATCAGCCACTTTATAATAAATCACCGAAGTATGATGATCATTAGGGTCGCCTTGAAGTGTTGTTAACATAAGTCGAATATCACCACATTGAAAAAAGGCCAGATTAGGTGGCACATCAAACAGTAAGGTCAGTCCCAATTTGTTTTGGTAGAAGTCGACAGCCTGATTTAAATTCGTAATAGCTATGGCTATTTGACCTATACCCTGAACGTCCTGTTTATCTGACATAGTAGCTTCCCTTTGATATCATTAGTTTAATCTTAGCAGAATTCAGTCTTTTTGAAGCTTTTGCAATAGCCCTTTTATTTCAGCAAGTTCACTTTCCAGTTTTTCAATTTGTGCGCGGCTGGCTGGTTCTCCGCCTTCTACTGTCTCACCATGACTTTGTGCGCGTGATAATTCCTGCTCCTTATTCATAATATCCAAAACAGCACCAACCATCATATTTAAAAAAACAAAGGCGGTGAGGAATATAAAAGTCAGATAATACATCCAGCTTATTGGATACAATTCCATGGTCTCATACATGACATCAGTCCAGTCTTCAAAGGTGGCAATTCGAAATAAAGTGAGCATTGAAACGGAGACATCGCCCCAGAGAGTGGGATTGATAGGTTCGAAAATAATGCTACCCACTGCACCGTAGATATAAAAGATAACAAACATCAAAAGCGCAATATAGCCCATGCGCGGAATGGCTTTGAGTAAGGCATTAACCAAAAGTCTTAATTCTGGCACCATGGAAACCAGACGTAAAACTCGGAAAACTCTGAGCAAACGAGCCAATAAAATGCTGGTACTACTAGCTGGAATCAAGCTGCCAATAACGATGACCGTATCAAAGATATTCCAGCCATTTTTGAAGAACAGTTTTTTTCTTCGTGTTCCCAAGAAACGAATGGTGATTTCAAAGGCAAAGAAAACGGTAATGGCGACATCAACGATCCCTAAAAAATACAGATATTCGATGGGAATGTTGTGGGTTTTTAAGCCAATGGTTAATGCTGAAAAAACAATAACAAAGATAACAGTACCCTGAAAGATTTTACTGTTATCCAGAATGCCTAATCTGATCTGTAGTCTATTAAAAAATGATTTCATATGTAATCTGGCTTTTGGCTCAAAAGAGAGTGATTATACAAAACATCCTGCACAGACAAAATTTAAAGAATTAAAAAACTGTTTCAATTTGTAGGATTAGCAATTGTTTTTCTTTTTTTATTCTCTAAAATGTCACGATAGAAGTTATTTATTAAATAAGAAGTTCCCTTGTCTAAATTCCAACTGAATGAACAGCAAAATCTGGCGGTTAAGCAAATTTCCTCACCTTTGTTAGTGTTAGCAGGTGCCGGTAGTGGTAAGACCGCTGTTATTACCCAGAAGATAGTTCACCTGATAACAAAATGTGGTTACAAGGCCAATCAGATTGCTGCGGTTACTTTCACCAATAAAGCCGCTAAGGAAATGAAAGCCCGTGTGACAAAATTGTTGGGCGTATCAGGAACCAAGGGTTTAACTGTTTCTACCTTCCATAATCTGGGATTAAACATCATTCGCAAAGAGCACAAAACCGTTGGCATTCGTCCCAACTTTACCATTTTTGATGATCAGGATTCTCTGGCGCTCATGCGTGAACTCAGTAAAAAGGATATAGAAGCTGACAAGGCGGAATTACAGATGATGTTAAATCAGATTTCTTCCTGGAAAAATCGATTGATGTTACCCGAGGATGCGGTTGCCAAAGCAAAAACAGCAGAAGACTTATTATCAGCAAAACTTTATGAAATGTATCAACGCAGCCTAAAAGCCTACAATGCGGTAGATTTTGATGATTTGATTTTGCTGCCGACCTTATTGTTAAAAAATAATAGCGAGATCAGAAATAAATGGCACAATAAAATTCGCTACCTTCTGGTGGATGAATATCAGGACACCAATACCAGCCAATATGAAATGGTTAAATTGTTGACGGGCAAACTGGGCAATTTTACAGTGGTGGGTGATGATGATCAGTCTATCTATTCCTGGCGCGGTGCACAGCCGAAAAATCTGGAACAGTTACAACATGATTTCGCGAATTTAAGAGTCGTCAAGCTGGAACAAAATTATCGTTCCCGAGGTAGAATTTTAAAGGTCGCAAACGAATTGATATCACATAATCCCCACTTGTTTGATAAGAAACTTTGGTCCGATAAAAACTTTGGAGAGCCTATTCGTATCCTGTCTGTTAAAGATGATAACGAAGAAGCTGAGCGAGTGGTAACAGAAATTCTTTCGCGAAAAATGCGAGAAGGTTTGCGCTATAAAGATTTTGCCATTTTATATCGCGGCAATCATCAATCACGACTGGTGGAAAAAGCATTGGTGACCAAACAGGTGCCTTATAAAGTGAGCGGCAATACTTCGTTTTTCGCCAGAGCAGAAATAAAGGATCTTATGGCGTATCTTAAACTTCTGGTGAATCAGGATGATGATAATGCTTTTATACGAATTGCCAATGTACCGAAAAGAGAAATTGGTGCGACGACGTTGGAGAAGTTAGGTCATTATGCTAACAAGAGAAACATTGGATTGTTTGATGCCATTTTTGAAGTTGGTCTGGAGCAAAGTCTCTCAGGTAATGGTTTAAGAGCTGTGAAAAAATTTGGAGAATTAATCGCCAAAACCAGTGATAACCTCAAACGCGGCGAAACCATGAGTGTATTACATGAACTGGTGGCCTACATCGGTTATCACAGTTACTTGTTCGACAATTCCAGCTCTCCCAAAGCGGCTGAATTTAAATGGAGCAATGTGACTGAATTATTAAGCTGGATTGAAAAAGGCATTGAGGATAATGAAAACAGTGATGATCCTTTTGCTGAAACTGTGAGCAAATTATGTTTGCGAGAAATGCTGGATCGCAATGAAGAGGAAGATGAACAAAACGAAGTTCAGTTGATGACTTTGCATGCTTCTAAAGGACTGGAATTCCCTCACGTCTATTTGCTCGGCATGGAAGAAGAATTGTTACCACACAGAACCAGTATTGAAGAAGATAACATTGAAGAAGAAAGACGATTGGCTTATGTGGGCATCACTCGAGCGGAAGAAACGCTATCTATTTTGATTGCCAAACAAAGGCAAAGGTATGGAGAAGTAGTGAATTCAGTTCCCAGTCGTTTTTTAGAGGAAATGCCAGAGGATGATCTGGATTGGGAAGAAAAACGTGAGCCATTAAGTGATGAAGAAAAGCGGGAAAAAGGTAAGGCTAATCTGGATGATATCAGGAAGATGTTGATGTCCTAGATTCTTCCAGAAAGTTGTTCAAGATTCGATTTTCTATTTTATATAACAGGCTGATTTAAATCAGCCTGACATCTTATTTTGCAGGATATTATTTAAGAATAACCATCAAACCATTAATTGTCATACCAAATAATGCAACATTGGATAAGATAAAAAGAAAAAATCTCAGTTTGATTTTATTTACCAATGCCTGAACCAGACTGTGCATAATTCGCAAGATAACATAAGCCCATGCAAAATAAAGATTCATTCCGGTTCCAGCGTCAAGCAATGCCAAAGAAATCGCGAGTGGGTAAAAAATCGTCGGTTGTTCCATCAGGTGATTGTAATTGTCGGCCTTCCAGCGCACATTGGCGGGAATATTTGCCATTGCTTCTGCTTTAGGGATGGTGGGATCCAGTTTAACTTTTGCCTTGATCATTGCCGGTATTCTGGTTGCGTACATCCATAAGAACATGATCAAACTCCAGCCTATTAGTACTATTACTGGCGATAGAATTGCTGTATCTATATTCATTTAACATTCCTTTTGTTGATTATTAATTCATGGTGAGTATACCTATATTTTTTTATTAGAGTAAGTGCTTGCAAGGTAAGTGGAAAGGTAGCTGATCTTAAATTTTGTAAAGAATAAGATTTTCATGTACTCTTCTGTAGCTGATTATAATTATTAAAAAGGATAAAAATATGACTTCAAATGTGTATGAAACGCCAAAATCAGATATTCGAAATGTTAGCGATGCTGGTGGCGCCGAATTTTATATTGTATCACCTAAGAAATTCCTGATTTTATTTTTAGTCACTTTAGGCATGTACCAAATCTATTGGTTTTATCAACATTGGGTACAACATAAGCAGGCTGTTGGAACTAATGTATGGCCAGTGCCAAGAGCTATTTTTTCAATTTTTTTCGTTCATGGTTTATTTGAATTGTTTTCTCTCAAGGCTAGTGAAAGAAAACAGGGATTTGTCTGGAATGGTGGAGGTTTGGCTGTAATTTTTATCATTTCATCAATTATCTCGAATGTAAGTGACAGACTTTCAGCTAAAGAAATTGGGTCACCGGTAACTGATCTGATTGGCTTAGTTTTGATACCTGTTATTGCCTGGGTATTATACAAGGCTCAAAAAGTGGCAAATATAGCTTGCGGTGATCCAGCTGGCGAATTGAATAGCGAATTAACTGCAGCCAATTATATCTGGATTTTACTTGGTCTTGGCCTGTGGGCAATGGTTCTTTTAGGGCTGTATGTAATATTAATCGGTACACCAGAATTTCTACAATATATGTAATAAATTACTATGGCACATTAATCGAATGTTAATGTGCCTGCTCCCAATTGTCACCCACACCAATATCGACAATCAACGGCACACTGAGCTGAGTGGCTTGAGACATTATTTTATTAATAGTTTTGTTATAGGAATCAACCTGATTCTCGGCCACTTCAAACACCAGCTCATCATGAACTTGCATAATCATATGACAATCAGGTTTATCATCATCGAGCCATTTTTGAATTTCAATCATGGCCAGCTTGATTATGTCGGCAGCACTGCCTTGCATGGGCGCATTGATGGCGGTTCTTTCAGCCGCTTGTCGGTGCATACCATTTGAGGCGTTGATCTGAGGAAGATAAAGACGACGACCAAATAATGTTTCCACATACCCCAGCTCCTTGGCTTTTTGTTTGGTCATTTCCATGTAATCACTCACGCCTGGATAGCGTGCAAAATAGGTTTCAATATAATGGCCTGCTTCATCAGGCTTAATGTTCAGTTGTTTAGCCAGACCAAAACGCGACATACCATAAATCAAGCCAAAATTGACAGCTTTTGCATGGCGTCTTTGCTCAGTTGTTACAGCATCTAATGGCATGTTAAAAACTTCAGCAGCTGTTGCCTTGTGAATATCAAGATTATTGGCAAAGGCTTTGAGTAAGCCGGGATCCTGTGACAAATGCGCCATGATCCTGAGCTCAATTTGAGAATAATCCGCTGCCAAAATTTTATAGCCCTGAGGCGCAATAAAGGCTTCTCGAATGCTTCTGCCTTCCACAGTTTTTATCGGAATATTCTGTAAATTTGGATCGCTGGAAGAAAGTCTACCTGTCGCAGCAATGGCTTGATGGTAAGAAGTATGAACCCGACCGGATCTTGGTTGTATCATTTGAGGAAGCTTGTCAGAATAGGTCGATTTGAGTTTACTTAAACTTCGGTGCTCCATAATCACTTTTGGCAAAGGATAATCCAGTGCCAGTTGAGCCAATACCTCTTCAGCCGTTGAAGGCTGTTTCTTTGGTGTGCGCTTGATGATTGGCAGCCCCTGTTTTTCATACAGAATTTCCTGTAGTTGTTTGGGTGAACTCAGGTTAAACGGCTGTCCGGCAATATCATAGGCTTTTTGTTCAAGTTCAATAATCCGCTTACCAAATTCCTGACTTTTATTCAGTAAAAATTGGCTATCAATTAAAACACCCCGTTGTTCCATATTTGATAATACGTTGACCAGAGGCATTTCAATTTGTTGGTAAACATTTTTAAGCGTATTTTCTTTTTCCAGCAAGGGCCAGATTTGTTGATGCAGTTTAAAAGTAACATCTGCGTCTTCCGCTGCATAGGGCGCAGCCACTTCAATATCAATTTGGTCAAATGTGATCTGCTTTTTGCCTTTACCAGCAATGTCCTCAAAATGAATACATTCATGCCCCAAAAATTTTGTAGCCAACGTATTCATATCATGCCGATTACCGACACTGTTTAAGGTGTAGGATTCCAACATGGTATCAAATTGAACGCCTTGTAAATGAATACCTTCAGCAGCCAATATGGATTGATCGTATTTGATATTTTGACCGACCTTATGGATATTCGCATCTTCTAAAATAGGCTTAAGTTTTTCAATTGTGGATTTGAAATCAAGTTGTTCAGGTGTGCCCGGGTAATTATGTCTTAATGGCAGATAAGCTGCCTTACCATTTTCTATGG
>JAOUOC010000148.1 GCA_029880585.1 Gammaproteobacteria bacterium | reverse complement strand
TACTGCACTTAAAGCAATTTTTGGCTGTACTATCGCATAACACGGGTTGATGTTAAAAACGACTCTTTGAGTCGTTTTACGGCGCCGGTGGCCTTAACATAACCCTCATACTCATTATGCGAAATAGTAGATTAAGATTGATTTAAATTAGGTAGATTGAGTTAAGTTAAATAAATTAATGAACTACTATTAATATAGGTTTTGAAGTTGCATAAACATCATCATCATACATATCTTCAATTTTTGCTGGTAAAGCTGAAAACTTACCTTTATGAGTAACTTTAACTAGATATTCGATCATATGATTACCTGCTGGCAAATAATCAGCATAAAACAATGCATTTCTTGAAGAAAGTTGTTGCTCGTAAAAATAAAAGCTTGAATCAAGCTGTTCAAATAAATAACCAGGCGCTGATGTCTGAAGATTTTCATCAAGTGCAAAGAAAGTACCTGGCAATGTGTCAGTGATTGCGATTGACCTTCTGAATAATGAATTATTAATATTCAGCCTGACTTTTATAATGTCACCCTGATTTATATTACTATTGTCAGTAGCAATCCATTTAGTATTATCATATTTATAATATATACGCTCAATAGCAAAACCATTGGACTGTTTATCCAGTTTTGTACCGTCTACAAGATATTCCATCTTGGTAGTTAAATAACCGTCACCTTTGTTCAACGGTGAAATTTCAATTTTTATATCATTTCCTTTATCAAGTAATGTTTTTATGGATTGATTTGCATTTTTATTGTTTATGGCTATCGATTTATCATCGTCAAGATTGATCTTGAATTCACCTGTATTATTATTTTTTTCGTATGTTTTTACATACTGATCTATTGCAATAGCACAATAGGCATTAGAGATAGTATTTCCAAAATCACCTTTGCTTTTACGTTTTAATGAAATAGCACTATTAACAAATTTATAAACTACCTTTTTATCAGCCTTAGCTGAAATAAAGCTTGATACCACAGAACAGTACTTTTTAGACTCAAAACTATAGAAATACCATGGTAGTGATTTTTTATCTTTAATAATATATTTCTTTTCTGTTTCTCTTGTATCGTCTAACAATTCACTTATAAGCTTCTGATTTTCTATACTAAATCCCGATTGGTTGATAGCTTCTAGTATCTGACTTTTTGTATATATATCCATTTCGCTAAATGATTTTAACAAGTTAGAAAGTTGTTTGTGAACAATTCTCATGTTTCCCTTGTTATGACTTAAGGCGTTTACAACCATTACATTCATCTCTTTTGGTTGTTCGTTTGTGCCTCTTAAAAATTGTTCCAAATATTTCTTTAATTTATCTACGTTTTTAGAAAGAAACTTTACATTATGATTTTTTTCAAGATATTGAATACTTTTATAGCTATAGGCACTCAAATAAGGGTTAAATGTAGATTCATGTTTACCAAAAAATGACATACCACCATCATAGGATTGGAATGATTTCATAGAATCAACCGCGTCCTGTATTTGTTTTTGTAATAATTTTTTTGATTCTTTGTTATGGTTGTTGGACTGTAAATTAATGGCAGCTACAACTGCCCTGCTCAACTTCTGCTCCCAGCATTGATGAGGATAACTTTTCATATAGTCAAATGTTTCTGACAAATGGGAATGCACACTACCAGATAAATTAAAGGATAAATTAACCTGATTTGATGACGCTTCTTCTGGAAGTAAGATATTAACGGTTTTATCTTCAGGTAAAACAGAGTAATAGCTTCGGTATTTTTTCATGTTTTTTGAATAGACTTCTGAGCTCAACAATATCCCGTCATTTTCAACTTCCGACTCTGCAGTAAATAGATAGTCAACTGAATCCACTGATGACGCCCCTACTTCAACATTCATATCTATCTTGTTTCTTGAAAGCATGGCTGGAGTAATAAATTCTTTTGATGTTTGATTAATCAACTTGTTGTCAGGCTTTGAATTAGATTGTGCAGTCGCTTTAATATTCTTAATTTTGTCGGATTTAACGAGAACTTCAGCCTGCATAACAAGCTTATCGCCTTCTGTTAACTGGCCAGGTGCTTCAACATGTATTTCAATATCTTTACTTGTTGTTATTGTTGTATTTGCTAAATCTATCTTTCCACTTTTATTCGTCGCAATAGCAATCACTTTCCAGCTTGTCAGATTGTCTGGCATTGTTATATCTAGAGTTTTATTGGACTTGCCCTTAACAATAACATCATTATTCCAGTATGCAGCTTCCTTAAAAATACTTCTTACGTTTAGATTTTGATTTATATTCGTTCTACCTCTTTTTATAGACTCTCGATTATCCGGTGGTGCTACCATAAAATCAGCATACAAACCCATATCTGAACGCTCAATCCTGGAGCCGGTAACTGTGATTTTTGTTAGTCCTTCATCATCCATGGAAAGGTCCAATAAAACAGATTCCACAGCCACATTGTCTTCAATGATATTCAAATACGAATAAAGTGATTTTGAAAGCTCATACATGTCAGGTGAAGACCAATATAAATTTTGTGGTGATAAATCTGAGTTTTCAGGGTCGAAATATTCACTATCAGAAACCTGATTAATAATGCTCTCATCAATAACTGCTACTAATACTGATGTTTCAAATTTAGTTAGATTATCTATTTTTAATTTGACAGTCTCACCCGGCTTGTATTTATCCCTGTTTGTTTTGATGTTTATTAATTTTGAATTCGCTTCCTTGTCATTTACAACTTCAAATCGATGTTTAACAGTTTTCGCGTAGTCAGGGTTGTTAGTTTGTTTTAACTTTTCAAGATCGCCATAATTAACAAAAATGGTCATATCAAAACCGGGCAAATATGGTTCTTTTACCTCAAAACTGATATCTGAAGAGTTGCCGGTCAATGGTTGCCACCAGTAATCAAGCAAGCCATTTCTATGTAGGATGACAAGAGCTGAAGAGTCTGCTATATCATGTTGTAAATTAAATTTTACTTTTGAACCAACTTGTAATTTTTCATCACCAGCTTGTAAAACCAGATCAGGTTTATCATCTTCCTTATTTTTAAAATAATGAGTAGACGATGACTCCTGAATAGAACCATCAGGATACGTGATTCTAGCTGAAATTTCGTAATACCCCTTTTCTTTTTGCGTAAAAGTACATTTGTTATATTGATTATTTGATGAAGAGCATTCGATCAGTTCTGATTGGGTGTTATTTTTCTTTTTATCAAAATACCATAGTGAAGGAATCTTTTTGATGTAGTAGTCGACCTTTATTTTTTTTAATTCCTTACCTTCTACTGACAGAACTATTGATTCTAAGTCAACGGGTTTGTTGACTGATTGCCATCTGTCTATATTTTTGATTCCAACATAATATTGCCTCTTTGAAAAAGCGCCCTCTTCCAGTCTGCTTGAAACACTTTCACCTTCATCTGTCATTATGGATGATTGAATTTTAATATTACCAAAATTAATTTGGCTATCAGGCAAAATTATTCTGGTTACTGCCTTACCACTGTTATCCAAACGTTTGCCATTGAAGAAATGGCTAGTGTCTTCAACATCACGGTTGTAAAACTTGTTTGGAGTGAAATAGTAATCTTTATAATTACTAAATTTGGTATTGAAGTCGCCTTCTACAAGCTCTATAGAAACTTCAGTGCTCGCTCCTGTATAAGCTCCTCCTGAATAATAGGATGCACTGGTTGTAGTCAGAAATTCTTTATCAATCAATAAATCTTTAATATTTGTTTTGGTTTCTACTTTCAACTTTTGAGCTTTAAAATTAGCTACTGTAAAAAATAATTCACTATAAACATCTTCTTTACCCTCTATGGTAATAGTATATTCACCATCCTCCAGATCTTTTGGCAGCACAAAACTTCCAGAAATTCTGCCAAACTCATCCTGTTTTATTTTTTTATCAATATAGAAAGAGTCGCAATACTCCAGCCGCCAACAATAAACACTATATCCATCAACGTAAATATAATTATTTTTATTGAGGTCGGTTAGTATAATCTCTGAACCATCAATTTGTCTCAAAAAGCCGGTATATTTTACTGTCTCTCCTTGCCTGTATAATGGCTTGTCAGTGAGCCCCCAAAATACTTTGCTATTATCTTCAACGTCTCCATAATCGTCATAAGAACCATTGTCATTTTGAATATTTGAAGAAATCCTATGAGCGGAATTAACAGCAAACTGTTCACCGTTTTCCAAAGTAAAAATTAATTCTGATATATATGGTGAATAGTTTCTGATTACTGCAATTCCACTAGCATTTGTTTTGGCTTGCTTTACAGTTATGCGTTCTCTTTGTGAAGATTTACTATTTTTTTGAGTGTTATACTGCTCAATCTTAAATTTGGTATTGGCGACTGGTTTATTGTTTTTTATATCACTGATAAACACCAATAAATCATTTCCAACTTTTGAAACGATTGCGTTATAGCTACTTTTTTGTACAAAAAAATGCCTCCTTCCATAATTATATTCATCCGATGAAGGCTCATCTGACACATAACCACTTAGCTGATCTTGCTTTTTCTGTCTCTTATCCAGAAGATTAGTATCAATGATTTTATTTTTTTGATAATTCTTAACTTTGTAGATCTTTTCTTTTTGATTAATGTTTTTAAAATTTTTGGAATCTATTTTTACGTATAGTTTATCAAAGTTGATAGTTTGATGAAGCAGTTTTAAATCATCACTTTTAGTTACTGTAACGTTATTAAAGAATGATGTATGATTTGGCTCGAAATCACTCGTTGTAATCTCTATTACTGGTTCTTCGATTAAACTACGACCAAAAATGTCTTTTACCGTTTCCAGGCAATGTAATCTTTTTGTTTGATTTGCAAACTTTGTCGAAATAGATATTCGGGATGTATTGTCTCTGTAATTCATTAAATCCAGAAAGACACCTTGCTTATTTAGGTCAGAAGTACACTTTTCCAGTTCTTTGTTTGCAATCGGAGCGGAATATTCGAGAATTTGATTGTCATTGGCAAAGCAGGTTTTACTATTTTTTGGACTACTATATTTTGGACAGTCTAATGAATAAAATTTAAATTCTCCGTAAGATTTTATTGCTTTCTTTATACCTAAATTATAATTTTCTGAACCTAATAAACCATCTTGTGATTTTATTCCTGAAGATAGATGTAACACATATACTGTATCAGGTAGTAAGGCGCGGTCAGGGGCAAAATAAATATAATCTTCGTCTTCATAATACCTTGACTTGCTATTAGCTTCAGATATTTGAGAAAGCTTAATTTTATTGCCATTAAAATCTTGTAAATATAGTTTTCCTTTCAGTGATTTTTTCTGTATAGGAATATTAAATGAGATAGCTATTTCAGGTTTTGTTGGTGATTTCCATTCAACATCATGTCTGTAAATTTCAGGTCTTAGAGTTTCAAAGTTATAAATATATGACTTAAAGGCTTTACCTTCCATACTATAAAGGCCATCACCTATTGTTAGTTGATATTTTGTTGCTTGCTTTAATCCTGATCCTTCGTGAATATCACAAATTAGATGTTTGGCATCTTCCCAGTACCAGATACAAGGGGTTTTTGGTGAAATGTTATATTGAATGGATTCAGGATTAACTCGTTGCATTGGCTCAGAAAAACCGAATTCGATTCTTGCGCTGTTGTTTGTATCTACATAAATATCAACTTTTTTTACCGTCGGATAATTTTGTTTTTCATTGCTTATGGCATTTTGAGAAATGGTCTGTAATTTTGAGTCCTTAGGTTTCATGCCAGCGTATTGACACGAACCTAAAAATATAGAAATCACGAGAAATAGTATTGAACGCATAGCAAGATCCTTGTTGTTTGGTTATTTTTGTTTACAACAATCACACTTCAATGCATACCTTCTAATATGCATTAAAGAATTTACATCAGCTTTAATATTCTTTCGTCTGGTACTAATTCTTCTTCAATTCTGACTCATCAGCTTTATTCTGAGCAACCAACAAGCCTTTTTTCATTTTGGTGAAATCTACAACGATATTAGCAGCTTCATTCAATTTAACGTCATCAACTTCTACAAGCTCTGTATCTTCACCAATTTCTTTAATTAGTTCTTTACCTTGCGCTTTTCGTCTTTCGTTTTCACGTTTAAGTTGTTTATCTTTATCATCTTTACGTTTTTGTTTACGTTCTTCAAGATTGAGACTGATAGTTGTTTCATCATGGCGTTTCTGGATTTCGCTTATATCATCAATCAGGTACTGAAATTCGGTATTGTTTTGAATTCGCGAAAGATGTCTTTGGTACAGATAGTCAAAGTATTGTGACAAATCGTCACTTTTAGCGAAGTCAACCTTGTCAATAGAATCCCATGGCAATGCTGTTTCAAAGCTTTGCTCGCCAAAATCATCTCTTGAATAAGGATCAGGGAATTGAATATCAGGCATAACGCCTTTGTTTTGCGTACTGCCACCATTAATTCGATAAAACTTATTCACCGTAAGCTTTAAATCACCATATTGCTC
>JAOUOC010000147.1 GCA_029880585.1 Gammaproteobacteria bacterium | reverse complement strand
CATTTCAGCGCCACCAGCCAACATAACATCAGCATCACCATAAGCAATCATTCTGGCTGCATGACCGATATTATGGACTCCAGTGGTACAGGCTGTAACAATTGAAATATTGGGTCCTTTTAGTCCGTACATAATTGATAACTGCCCAGCAACCATATTGATAATCGTACCTGGAATATAAAAAGGAGATACTCTTCTTGGACCTTTCTCAAGCAATTGCTTATGGTTGTATTCAATGGTTTGCATACCACCAATACCGGAGGCAATACATACACCAAATCTTGGTGCCAGCTCCTCAGTTACTGTAATACCTGAATCGTCAATAGCCTGTTTTGCAGCGGCAATACCAAATTGAATAAAAGGATCAAATTTGCGTGCATCTTTCTTTGCCATATACAACTCGACATCAAAATTCTTGACGCTGGCAGAAAAAGTTGTCGCAAGATCATCTGTTGGGAAAGTCGAAATGGATTCGGCTCCACTTTTGCCATTAAGAATGGCGTCCCATGTGGATGAAACATTATTGCCTAAAGGAGTTACCAACCCCAAGCCTGTAACTACAACACGCTTCATAAATAATGCTTCCTTAACAAAACCATTAGACCAAAATGAAAAAAAGCCGCAGTGTAAAACACCGCAGCTTGTTATTTTGTAGCTAAATTACATAGCTATCAAGAGAAAGCTGTTATGCGCCTTCTACATTTGCCTTAATGTAATCAACTGCAGCCTGAACTGTGTTGATTTTTTCAGCTTCCTCATCAGGAATTTCAGTGTCAAATTCTTCTTCAAGTAGCATGACCAACTCAACTGTATCCAGAGAGTCTGCTCCAAGATCATCAACGAAGGACGCTTCCATAGTTACTTGATCTTCACTAACGCCCAATTGTTCGACAACGATCTTCTTTACGCGGTCTTCTATAGTGCTCATGATATATATTTTCCTCTAATAAATTATCAGCAAACGCCGAGGCGTGTAGTTTATTGATTTTCCAGAAAGTTGCAAGTCAATTAACCAGTTTTTTTCAAGGTCAGACCACAATTTCAGTAAAACCACCACCCATCTCGGGATAAAGCGAGTGCCTATTAAACACAAAATCGGATTAAAAATAAAGTATAAATCCAGATTATAGTAAAAACTGTGAATTAAATGATTTTTTGCATAAACCTTTTACAAAAAATCACCCCATAAACATACCACCATTAACATGAATGGTTTCGCCAGTTATATAACCGGCATTATCAGATGCCAGAAAGTCAACTGCGGCCGCAATTTCTTCCGGTTTACCCAAACGGTTCAACGGAATTGTTTTAGCCATAGCTTCTTTTTGTTGCTCTTCAAGCACTTGTGTCATATCTGTATCAATAAAACCAGGTGCAACAACATTAACCGTAATACCTCTTGCGCCAATTTCTTTAGCCAGAGATTTACTAAAACCTATTACAGCGGCTTTTGCTGCTGAATAATTGGTTTGACCCGGATTACCTGTACTGCCAACTACAGAGCCAACATTGATAATTCTTCCCCACTTTGCCTTCATCATACCTCGCATACATGCTTTTGAAAGCCGGTATATTGAAGTTAAATTGGTATCAAGAATAGAGTCCCACTCATCATCTTTCATACGCATCAGCAGGTTATCTCTGGTTATTCCAGCATTATTCACCAGTACTTCTGGTGTTTTGCCGAATACTTTTGTTACTTCTTCAATCAGTGATGCAATAGAACCAGCATCAGACACATCAACAACAAAACCCTGGCCATCAACTCCTGATTCTTTCAGGTTTGCTGAGATAGCATCTGCACCTTTATCAGATGTTGCCGTGCCAGCGACAATAAAACCTGACTGACCTAATTTTTCAGCAATAGCTTTACCTATGCCACGTGACGCTCCTGTTACCAACGCCAATTTTTTATCACTCATATATTTCTCCAGATAATAACTATTTATTTTCCGGCTTCCTGCCAAATAAAACCAATAAATTTACAAAAAGTTCAAACTCTGATTTAAGACACGTCTTTATTTATCAGGATAGTGTTTCAATACATTGATTAAATTGATCTTTTTGTGAAGTCTGATAACTGTTAACGGATCTATCTATTCTTTTAGCCAAACCGCTCAATACATTACCTGAACCACACTCAACAAGATCTGTAACACCTTTTGAAACAATATACTGAACCGTTTCAGTCCATCTGACCGGACTGTAAAGTTGTCGGATTAACGCATCTTTAATGGCTTGTGGATCAGTTTCCACCTTAACGTCCACATTATTAATCAACGGGATATTGGGTTGTAAAATTTCGATACTTTCCAATCTTTCTTTTAAACCTTCTGCAGCCGGCTTCATTAATGCACAATGAGAAGGGACACTAACGGGTAAAGGCAATGCTCTTTTTGCACCTTTTTCCTTACAAGCCTCCATAGCTCTTTCAACCGCTGCTGCCTGACCTGCAATAACAACTTGCCCTGGTGAATTGTAATTAACAGGAGAGACGACTTCTCCATTTGCAGCTTCCTCACAGGCCTGCTGTATCAAAGCATCATCCAAACCGATAATAGCGGCCATTTTACCAGTACCTGCTGGTACTGCCTGTTGCATCAATTCACCTCTTTTCTCAACCAGTTTTACACCTTCAGACAGTGATAGTGAATTTGCGACTACCAGAGCAGAATACTCTCCCAAACTATGACCAGCCAGATAAGCGGGTTTATTGTTATTTGAACACCACAATCGCCATAAGGCTGTACTTGCTGTTAATAAGGCAGGTTGAGTTCTATGAGTTTGATTCAGTTCTTCTTCCGGCCCATTCAATACAAGCTGCCAGAGGTCATAACCAAGCGCATCTGAAGCTTCCTGAAAAGTATCAATGACAATTTTGTCATCAGCGAAATCCTGTAACATACCAACTTTCTGTGAACCTTGACCCGGAAATACAAATGCAAACTGATTATCAGACATAAGAAAAACCTACTGAAATTTAATTGAATATTCAAAGATAAATACAGGGCGTATTATAAAGCTTTTAAGCTTTGATGGCATCTTTTTGCATGTCAATTTTGAGCTTAAAGTGAATTCACTTCTCGTTTTGCTGCTTCAAGTTGCTCTCTGATCCTTTGAGGTACTTTTTGGCGTGATTGTTCAATGGCTTCTTTAATCGCATAATAGGTTGCATTAACGTTTGCTCCACCATGACTTTTAATAACAATACCTCTTAATCCCATCAAACATGCGCCATTATATTTTTCAGGATTTACTTCATGTTTAAAGGCACTGAGTACCGGCTTGGCGAGCAAACCGCAGAACTTGGTCCATAAGTTCTTTTTAAACGCATCCTTGATTTTTTTATTGAGAAAATGACTAAAACCTTCAGATGTTTTCAATACGTTATTACCAGTAAAACCATCAGTGACAATAACATGGTGATTGCCATTAAAGATTTCGTTTCCTTCAATAAATCCAGCATAATTAATGAACCCTAACGAAGAGATAATTTCGCCAGCTCTTCTGATTTTTTCCGAACCCTTGTTGTCTTCTGAGCCAATATTCAGTAGTGCTACTCTCGGTGAGTTTACCTGATCAATTGATTTTGCAAGCTGATCACCCATAATGGCAAACTGAGTCAGTCTATGTTCATCACAATCAATATTGGCACCAAGATCCAGCATATAAACGTGATCATTTTTTAACGTAGGTATTGCAGAAATAATTGCAGGTCTATCTATGCCTGGCAACATTTTGAGCACAAACCTTGAAATTGCCATCAAGGCACCTGTATTACCGGCACTGACACAAGCGTTGGCTTTACCATCTCTCACTGATTCAAGAGCGAGGCGCATAGATGAATTTTTTTTATTTTTAAGTGCCAAAGCTGGCGGATCAATCATCAGTACATCATCAGTTGATTCAACTATTCTGATATTGCCATGATCGGATAATTTCAGGTGGGATAATTGTTCTTTGATTTGAGCAGGATTTCCAAATAATCTGAAAATCGTATCGGGGTATTCATTTAGTACTCGCCCAACTGCAGGCACAGTAACAGAGGGGCCAAAGTCCCCTCCCATACAATCTATTGCAATAGTGACGCCAGACAAGAATATCTAACCTTAATATTGACCTGGTATTTCATGAATCCGACTACAAGTGATTCAAAAATATCAATCAATTAAAGGATTTTACGTCCGCGATAGTAACCATCTTCTGTCATGTGGTGACGACGATGCAATTCACCTGTTGCCTGATCTTCTGACAATGAAGATGTTGTATCTTTTAACGCATCATGTGAACGACGCATATCACGCTTGGCGCGAGATTTTTTGTTCTGTTGAACAGCCATAATTTACTCCTGAAACTCAAGTTTTCTTCAAATCTTTCAAAACAGAAAACGGGTTTTCGGTTTTCTCGGCTTCAGCAATAGCAGCTTCATCCAATTGTCCGTAACTCATTTTCACACTTACACTGTCAGCCGACTGGTTAACTACTACCGGAATTGACAAGATTAATTCATCTTCTACAATACCGGCCAGATCAATTTGACCATCGTCAGCAACAACAGGCTCATACATTTTTTCAATATCAAGAAAGTCTTTTTCACTTTCTAATGCGCAGTAAGTTACCCTGCTATCAATCTGATAAGCAACCGGTTTAAAACTTGTCTGGCATTGCAAATAAACCTTTGCAATAATTTCAATATCCAGCAAATTCAAACCTTGCTCATCAATATGACCTGTAGCTGTCACTTCGACAACATCATCTCTAACTTCTTGAGAATCGTCAAATTGATACAAGAGCGAACTTAAACGCGAAAAATCTTTAACAGGCCACTTAAACTTGATTTGGCCCTCTTTTCTGGCCAATTTAAATGGATAAATCACCTGCGTTTTGTCCAATTTTTGCATAGGCGCGCGATTCTACCCAAATCCATACTAAAAGGCAAAGCAAATTAATAGTTTAGTCACTATTTCTCCCCTTTTTAAATCAATAATGAGCAAAAGGTGCAAAATGAAAAATCAACCACTAATATGCGTATTAATGATCAGCTGGAGACTGAAACAGCTCGCTGCCATTTAAGTTTTTTCTCGATGGAGGCAATAATCATACCCGCAATATCCTTTCCAGTTGCAGTTTCAATACCTTCCAGCCCCGGTGAAGAATTCACTTCCAATAAAAGTGGCCCTGAACTTGAACGGATAATATCCACACCTGCCACTTGTAAGCCAAGGATTTTTGCTGCTTTAACGGCCATCGCTTTTTCCTCAGCGGTTACTTTAACCACTTTAGCAGATCCACCCTGATGGATATTGGCACGAAAATCTCCAGGAGCCGCGGTTCTTTCAATCGACGCTACAACTTTACCGTCAATAACAAAACAACGCAGATCCTTACCGCCTGCTTCTTTAATGAATTTCTGAACCAATAAATTCGCTTTTAAAGATTTGAAAGCATTTATCACACTTTCTGCTGCCTTGCGGGTTTCTGCCAAAAATACACCGCGACCCTGAGTGCCTTCCAGTAATTTAACTATCAAGGGAGCACCACCTACCATATCAATCAAATCATTGGTATCAATCGGAGAATTGGCAAAACCGGATGTTGGAATGTTGATTCCGCCTTTAAGCATTAACTGAAGTGAAAACAGCTTGTCTCTGGATTGGGAAATGGCATAGGAAGGGTTTGTGGTATAAATTCCCATACTCTCAAATTGTCTTGCCAGAGCAGTACCATAAAAGGTTACGCTGGGGCGTATTCGGGTAATGACCGCATCAAAATCATTCAATAATTTGCCACCGCGATAATGAGCTTCAGGTTCAACTGCATCCAGTTTCATATAGCACTGTTTGGCATTTAAAAAGATCATCTCGTGACCCCTTTCATCACCAGCTTCCAAAATACGCTGATTACTATACAAATTTTCATTACTGGCCAATAACGCAATCTTTAGACCATTTTTAACCGGATGCTCGGTGCCATAAAAAGAGATCAGCTGATCTTCAGTGACAAGCCCTTGTGTACATTTTTCAGAAGGATCGACAATCAATCGATTGACCATAGCCTCTCGACCCAGCAACATTCTAAAACCCATTGAGTCACGGTTAGCCAGAGTCAGTTCAACTTCCCAAACCTTGTCACCCAGTCTCATGGTGGAAGCTATAACATAACGGGTTTCTGAAATACCAGTCGAACTCTTAACGGAACGTTTGTCTATTATTGGTCTTTCACATCGAATAACGACTCGACGATTATTTTGGATAGGATGAATTTCAAAACTGGCCCAATTACGCCCTTCTCGTCTGAATGTTTGTATATTAAAGGCATGTATGGAAGATGTTTTGGCGCCAGAATCGACTCTTGCCTTAATAGCAGGTACGCCAAGCTCTGGAAAAGCACACCATTCTTCGCTGCCAACAATCATTTTTTCCTGATTTTTCAATAGAATTCCCTACCTTGATTCACTATAGAAGTAACTGGATTAAAATTTGCGCGGATTTTACTCCTGAAAAGATAGACGTACCAGCTTTTTATCAATCTATTAACTTCAACATTTTTACCTGT
>JAOUOC010000146.1 GCA_029880585.1 Gammaproteobacteria bacterium | reverse complement strand
CAAATTGATGACACCATTAGGGATATTGGTGTGGTCATTCTGGCCAGCTGGTTTCTGATCCGTTTTGTGAATGAAGCGGAAAATAATATGGTGAAAAAAGCCAAAAAGGCGACCGAAGAAGATCGGGTTGATGCTGCAACCATTGAAGCTATTTCCAAACTCTTGAGAATTTCGGTCACTATCACCACAGCGCTTGTCATACTTCAAACGATGGGGGTGAGTATCAGTGCGGTACTGGCTTTTGGAGGTATTGGTGGAATCGCGGTCGGTTTTGCAGCTAAAGATCTGTTGGCTAATTTTTTTGGTGGTTTGATGATTTATCTGGATCGTCCATTTGCAGTAGGAGACTGGATACGTTCGCCCGATAGAGAAATTGAAGGTACAGTAGAATATATCGGTTGGCGTCAAACGCGAATTAGAACCTTTGATAAACGCCCGCTTTACGTTCCCAATGCTATTTTTAACAGTATTACCGTTGAAAATCCTTCGAGGATGACCAATCGTCGTATCTATGAAACTATTGGTGTTCGATATGATGATATTAGCGTGATGGAAACAATCGTCACCCAAGTCAAAGATATGTTGAAGAATCATAAAGATATTGATACTACTCAAACCCTGATTGTTAACTTTAATGCTTTTTCAGATTCTTCAATAGACTTCTTTGTTTACACCTTTACCAAGACCACAAACTGGATTGATTTCCATGAAATCAAGCAGAATGTGCTGTTAGAAATTGCCAACATTATTGAAAATAATAATGCGGAAATTGCTTATCCGACTCAAAGGTTGCAGGTAGAGGAGATGGATCAAAAATGACTTCAAGAAAACTTGTATGAATATACACATTAGAATAACTATTATTTTCTTCGTACTTTTCCTGGGAGCATGTTCGTCGGCAAGGAAGTATGAGGATATCATAGAGGATGTATTATCGACGTACCAGCAAGACGAAATCACGTTATATGTTAATTCCTGGGTTCCATTTGATGCATCAGATGAATTCGAAATAAATGATGATTTGAAAAGCCAATCTGAAAGAGATCAGGTTTTTTGCATGAACGAATATAGAGGTCAAAAGTTTGAGGATGAAGCTGCCTCAGTTCTCTTTTTTATGCAGTGTATGAATAAAAGAGGCTGGAGGCTCGATACTGAGATGATTATTATAATTAGTCACTAATTTGGCTTGTTTTTTGTAATGGCTAAGTTTAGGTTATTGAGTTTTAAATTCTTATACAATCGGCGGGTAACGCCATGCTAACCCGCCCTACAAAATCTGGATTACCGTTTTCAGTTTCGTAGGATATGGTGAGGAACGAACCGCATCATTTATTTATAACTTTCAATTATAATCTTGCAGTTTACTTACATAGAATATTGAATATAAACTCCGTCTTGCTATATAAAACAAACAAACGATGTTCACTTTTTAATTTTCATCAAAATTGTATGTGTTGATTGTTACATCATTCATCAAAAAATATTTATATTTTACCAAGTATTATTAGGGGAAGTTTATGAATTACCGAAATTATACTTTTATCATTTTGATTCTAGGTTTTTTATCTTTATCAGGATGTCAAACTTTACAAGTTGAACCTAAACCTGACAATGACATACCGAAAATAACTATTGCCAAGCGATTTTTAGCAAATATTGGTGCAGGAAAATTAGTTTTGGAAGGTTTTACAAGAGCGATAGAGAGTGGGGCAAAGCAAAAATCTGGTTTAGCTGAGCTGGTAAAACGCACGTTTACAGATATTGATGAAGAGTTTCTATTGGATATGACTGCAAAAGTTTATTCAAAACACTTAAAAATTGAGGATATAAAAGAACTTGCAGATTATTCAGAGAATCCAACCATTCAGAAATTTTTTAAAATTACATATACAAACCGATCAAATGCGGAAAAATCTGATGATTCATTTATGAAACACTTTAATGCTGATGAGCTTACAGAGTTATTATTGTTTTCTGAAAGCAAGGGATTCCAGAGTTTGTCAAAAGCTCTTCGTGCAATCAATGTAGATTTGATGATTGAAGGTAAAAATCTTGGTGAAGAAAAACTACGTGAGTATTTACAGAAACAAAAATAACGGTAATTATATTTCTTTTTTACATTGTTATTATGAGTCAGTTACGCAGGAACGAACCGCATCAAAAAGCTCAAACCCTCTCAGTTGAGAGGGTAGAGCCGGAGGGTTATGAAATTGTTAAAAAGGGAACGTTGTTAAATATGGATTAGTTTCTGTGTCTAACTACGTGAATTACATGACTATGCTCAAAAACAACGGTAAAACCATTGTAACGCCAGCGAGTAATAGGCGGTTCACCAACCGGAGCATACTTTTCTTCTGGCTCACCATAATCTCTTATTACCGTACTCATTGTAGAGCCGCGTTGTGGTAACACCATATTGTCGTCACCTTGATCTCCAATCGAAATGATATCAAGATTGCCTTCATCACTGACTTCTTCAGTATAATAAGTGTCTTCGCCTTCCTGCTCTTCGAGAACCAATTGCTCTTCCAGCATGATTTCTTCATCATACATATCATCTTCAATTAATCCCTGGTCAGATTCATCATAAGGCGCAGAGGAACATCCAAGCATCATTGAAAGTAAGATAGCAGTCGGGAGCAAGCCGTTCCTGATTATTTTCATGTTAACTTCTCCAAGTTAGATTATGCATTAATATACCTTGCTAACTCTCTGTTTTAAAGTGCTTTTTGAAGTTTTTATGAAATTTATTCCATTTTTATGAAGTTTGGCTTCTGGATTCCCTAAGTTGTTTAGCCTGAAGTTTGAAAATATGACGAATAATGGCATCTCTGTCTGATTCCTTCAAATCAACAAAAACCAGAGAAATATCATATTCATCATCATCATTTTTTCTGGCATTAACCACACGACCATAAGCAATCAATGCAAAACATTCTGGTAATAAAATAATTTCCAGACGTATGATCTGATCAATTTTTATTTTCTTTTTGGTTTTAAACCGGATACCTCCGCCACTGATATCAACTTCTGTCAAGCCTTCACCATTTTCATCCATTGATTGAATAATAAAGCGAGTCAAAACATCCATTTTGGTGTTCATATTGAGTAAATAGTTACCTAATTGGCTTTGCTTATCCGTTAAAGATTGAAGGTAGGTGGCACTTTCCTGCTCTATTTGATTGAGCTCTTGCAGCAATGCGATTTTAAGACTGTGTTTGTTTGTACTGCTTTCCTTTTCTGAACCTTCACCTATGGAAGATACCAGTTGGTAATCAACAAACACCCAGTTTTTGATGCGAAAGTACTCACGACGGTCGCTGGATGTGATTAATTGGGTCATTTGTTAGTCCCTTACATTTTATTTGCCTATCTATATCATAGACAATTACTCAATATCTGCAATATTCTCTTTAGTAAAAGTGCGTGTATTGTTAGAATCTGTGAGTTGAAACAAAGAAAACAGAAAACTGGAATTTTAATGAAACAATCGGTTTCCATGATGATCGGCCGGCGATATACCGGTTCGAAAAAAAGTAATCAATTTATCTCCTTTATTTCCCTTTTTAGTATGATTGGTATTGCTTTAGGTACCATCGTACTGATAGTGGTGATGTCTGTAATGAACGGTTTTCAATCGGAATTGCAAAATCGTATATTAGGAATGGTACCACATATTGTGATTGGGGAAAGAGGCGATGGTATTCAGGATTGGCAAACATTAAAATCTCAAATTGATCAAAATCCAAACATTACAGCCTCTGCACCATTTATTGATGCAAAAGCCATGTTTCGTAATCGCGGCAGTACAGTGTTCGGTATTGTGCAAGGTGTTTTGCCTGACGAAGAAGCGAAAGTATCCATTATTGATGATTTTTTTGAATTTGGTTCACTGGATGATTTAAAAGAAGGCGAGTTTGGTATTGTACTTGGTATTGGCATGGCAAGACGTTTGGCCGCCTCAATTGGCGATAGAGTCAATGTCATGATAGCTGATGGTGGCACCATCTCGCCTGCAGGGTTTGCGCCAAGACAAAAGCGATTTACAATTGTCGGCATTTTTGAAACCAAGGCAGAAGCCGATAGTATGATTGCCATGATTCATATGAAGGATGCGGCGACCTTAACTCGTATGAATAATATGGTATCTGGACTTAGATTAACTACTGAAAATGTTATTAATGCCAGAGCAATTGCGAATAATATTCGATATGAACTGGATGATAATTTTTATGTCAGTGATTGGGAATATACTCACGGTACACTCTTTAGAGCCATCAAGATGGAAAAAACCATGATGGGGGTTCTGTTGACACTGATTATCGCCGTTGCTGCGTTTAATATTATTACCACACTGGTGATGGTAGTGAATGAAAAACAGGCCGATATCGCCATTTTAAGAACTCTTGGCGCAACACCTGGCACCATTATGAAAATATTTATGATTCAGGGCTCAATCAACGGATTGATTGGTACCATTTCGGGAACAATTCTTGGTGTATTAGCTGCTATGAATTTGCCCGAAGTGGTCAGATTTATAGAAGAAACCTTTTCGGTGAGTGTTGTCCCTGGCGATGTTTACTTTATCAGTTTCTTACCTTCAGAATTACATTGGGATGATGTTTATCTCATTGTTTCTGTGGCATTTGGCATAACCTTTTTGGCAACGCTTTATCCATCCTGGAAAGCTTCAAAAGTTAACCCGGCGGAGGCTTTACGCTATGAGTAAAACAGTTTTAAATTGCCATCAGGTTAGCAAAACTTTTCGAGATGGATATGAAGCCATCAATGTGTTGGCTGGTGTTGACCTGAATGTGGAAGAAAAACAAATGGTCGCCATTGTGGGCGCTTCAGGTTCAGGCAAGAGTACTTTGCTGCACATTTTAGGTGGTCTTGATGCGCCAGATTCAGGCGTGGTAAAAATAAAAGATCAAAATATACATAAAATGTCTGTGTCTAAACAAAGTCAGTTTCGTAACCAGCATTTAGGATTCATATATCAATTTCATCATTTACTACCAGAATTTAGTGCATTGGAAAATGTGGCAATGCCATTGATTATTGGCGGTATGTCTAAATCTGAGTCATTGGGGACCGCTTCTGACATTATAAAGCGAGTTGGTTTGTCGCAAAGAGAAACACACAGACCATCTGCATTGAGTGGGGGAGAGCGACAGAGAATCGCTATCGCTCGAGCCTTGGTGACAAAACCGGCTTGTATTTTGGCCGATGAACCAACTGGTAATCTGGATAGCAAAACTGCTCATGCTGTTCAGGATTTAATGATGGAATTGAATGAGTTAGAAAAGACCAGTTTTTTGGTGGTTTCGCATGATCCAAATCTCGCAGAACTGTTTCCAATTAACTATGAAATGGTCGATGGTAGTCTAAATTTGATTAAAGGTTGATCAATCGTTAAAAATTTCAAAAAAAATGAAAATAGACTTTGACAATCTTGTGCAGGATATATAGAATGCGCGCTCCTGAATCAGGAGATTCAGACAGTTTTAGTCCCCTTCGTCTAGAGGCCTAGGACACCGCCCTTTCACGGCGGTAACAGGGGTTCGAACCCCCTAGGGGACGCCAATTTCACCCAGCTACATTGCTGGGTTTTTTTTGCCTGAAATTTGCCGAATTCAACATTTTATTTATATATTTTTCTAAGACTTTTGTGTTCATGTTATGATTTGCCAGCTTATGATTGTCCCTATAAGGAATTGTTAATGAACAAAATGATTGAAACCTTATTATCTCGTCAATCGCACAATAAATTGACCGAGCCTGCACCAACGGATGAACAACTGGATATTCTTTTTAGTGCTGCCTTAAGAGCACCAGATCATGCCTTGTTAAAGCCCTGGCGATTTCGCGTCTACAAAGGTGAGTCTTTAAAAGTTTTGGGTGAGTTTTTTGTACAGGCGAGTTTGGCAGATTCGAATGATTTGAGTGAAGAGAAACAGGACAAAATCAGAAATAAACCTTTGCGTGCACCTATGGTTATCATAGCTTCTGTATCCTTAACGGAGCATCCTAAAGTGCCTGAAATAGAGCAATATCTTTCTACCGGTGCCAGTGTTCAAAATATATTAATGGCGGCACACTTTCAAAATATTGGCGCTATCTGGCGTACCGGTTCACTGGCTTTCAATCCGCATCTGCATAGACTTTTGGAAATGCCTGAAAATGAAAAGATTGTTGGCTTTATTTATTTAGGTCAGGAAGAGGGGGAAAGACGAAAGTTGAAATCAGTTGATGTTAAAGATTTTGTTATTAGAGCCTAGAGCCTAGAGCCTAGAGCCTAGAGCCTAGAGCTTAGAGCTTAGAGCCTAGAGCTTAGAGCTTAGAGCTTGCTCCTCCATCTGACATAATACATCCCCCCAAACAAAAACAGGCTGGAGAATATCAGTTCAAGAATAATGGCCGGCATTTCCTGTGGATGTGTAACGACGCAAGTTAGTCCATGAGTAATATATAAAATTGCCAAAAAACCGGACCAGGCAAAAGTGTATGGGCGACCTTTTATTAGTCCTTTTAACGGAAAAATTAAAGGAAACAT